>JALRHB010000123.1 GCA_023253245.1 Polynucleobacter sp.
CAGATCTCTTTGCCGCCTCAATTACTAGAACCCCCTGAGAAATCGCAGCAATAATGCGGTTACGCCTAGGAAAGTTTTCGGGATTTGGCCCGATACCCGGGGCTAGTTCAGAGACTAGCAGGCCGCAATTGCTAATTTTCTTGGCCAAGGAATCATGTTGTTTGGGGTAGGTAATATCAAGGCCGGTGCCACAGACCGCAATAGTGGGCTGTTTGCAATCCTCACCAATAGCCCCCCAATGTGCAGCCCCATCAATGCCACGAGCTAAGCCAGAGATAACCAGAAAGCCCTCTTTAGTTAGCGCTTGAGCAAAAGAATAAGCATTTTTTAGCCCTTCCAGACTGGCATTTCGAGATCCCACAATAGCAATCATCGGCAGATTCAGAAGCGCAGGATTTCCTTTTATGTATAGCAAATCAGGTGGATCAGCTAAGTCTAGAAGACGAGCGGGGTACTCTGAGGAATTGCGTGCAATAGTGAGAATTTTAGAGTTTTGAGATTGGCTGAGCATGTGCATAAAACATTTTTCATGCAGAGGAAATAATTAACAATCAGGACAGCAGGATTAGTCTGTTAGATAATTCCTACATGGCCCTATTAACAGTTCTTTGCTATCCAGATCCACGCTTGCACAAGGTTGCCAAACCTGTTGCGCAAGTTGATGCGCGCGTTCGAAAGATTGTGGCCGATATGGCTGAAACAATGTATGACGCCCCTGGGGTTGGTTTGGCGGCAACCCAGGTTGATATACATGAACAAATTATTGTGGTTGATGTCTCTGAAAATCAAAATGAGTTAATGGTGTTTATTAATCCACAATTAATTTGGGCTAGCCCTGAAAAAAAATCATGGCGTGAGGGATGTTTATCGGTTCCTGAATATTATGATGAGGTTGACCGACCTGATGTAATCAGAGTTCGCGCTTTGGATATTAATGGAAAAGAATTTGAGCTTGAGGCCGATGGTTTACTCTCAGTTTGTTTACAGCATGAGATGGATCATTTAAAGGGCAAAGTTTTTGTTGAGTATCTATCAATGCTTAAGCGGAACCGTATTTCATTGAAGATGAAGAAGCGCGCTAAAGAATTGATAGGCCAGCGCTAAGCGCCCAATGAAAATTGTTTTTGCAGGCACACCTGAATTTGCTGCGATTGCAATGCGTGCAATCGATGCCGCTGGACATGAGATTGTCCTGGCATTAACCCAGCCAGATCGGCGAGCTGGTAGAGGTATGCAATTTCAGTCAAGCCCGGTAAAGCTTTTTGCTCAAAAAAAGAATATTCCAATTTTGCAGCCAGAGACATTAAGGCTCAGTCATGCGAATATGCAAAAGCAAAGCGCAGCCCGCGATGCATTTCAAACTCTTTCGCATATAAATTTTGATGCGATGGTGGTGGTTGCTTACGGCCTGATCCTGCCGCAAGAGATTTTGGATATTGCCTCTGCTCAAGGAAGATACGGTTGTTTTAATATTCACGCTTCTCTATTGCCGCGATGGCGTGGAGCTGCCCCCATTCAGAGAAGTATTGAAAGTGGTGACGAGCTAACCGGTATTAGCATTATGCAAATGGATGCTGGCTTAGACACCGGCGATATTGTATTGACAAAGAGGTTGGCAATCTCTGCGCAAGAAACCACTACGACTCTACACGATCGCCTTGCTCAGCTTGGAGCCCAAGCGATGATAGAGGTTCTAAACGATATAGATCAAGGGCAAAGCCTGACTAAGATTGCGCAGTCTTCGGAAGGCGTTAGTTATGCAGAGAAAATTTTGAAAAGTGAAGCTGAGATTGATTGGCACCTCAGTGCGACCCAAATAGATAGGCGTATTCGTGCGTTTAATCCATTTCCAGGAGCCAACAGTGCTTTAAACGGTGAGCAATTGAAATTTTGGAATTCGTCTTTGCCGACCAAATCTTTTAATGTGACAAGTAAGGCGCCTGGTGAAATTGTGGGCGCTCATGAGGGCAGTATTTATGTTCAATGTGGCGAAGGTGTAATTGAAATTCTTGAGATGCAAAAAGCTGGTGGAAAGAGGTTGCCCGCCACCCAATGTATTTCATTCGCCAATAGTGAATATCAGAAGCTGCAATTTCTAAAACAGAATGATCAACAGGGAGGGGTAAATGTTTAATTTTGCAAAGACTGCAGTGCTTATGGCCGCAATCACTGCGCTCTTCATCATTGTTGGTGGCATGCTTGGTGGCGAGCAGGGCATGCTCATGGCGCTACTAATCGCAGTAGGCATGAATTTCTTTAGCTATTGGTTTTCAGATACCATGGTTTTGAAGATGACTAATGCTCAGCAGGTTGATGAGAGAAGTGCTCCAGAGTTTTATGGCATGGTAAAGGAGTTGGCAGAGCGGGCGGGATTACCCATGCCTAAGGTTTTTTTGATTGATGAGGCTGCCCCTAATGCATTTGCAACTGGTCGCAATCCTGAAAATGCTTCAGTAGCGGCAACCACTGGAATATTAAAAGCATTGAATCGTCGTGAGTTGCGTGGCGTTATGGCTCATGAACTTGCCCATGTTCGTCATCGCGATATTTTAATTTCGACTATTGCTGCAACCATGGCAGGAGCAATCTCAGCATTGGCTAATTTTGCGATGTTCTTTGGCGGTAGAGACTCAGATGGTCGGCCCCATAACCCTATAGCTAGCATTATGGTGGCGATATTGGCACCACTTGCGGCTAGCTTGATTCAAATGAGTATCTCACGCGCTAGAGAGTATGAGGCTGATCGTGGGGGCGCTGAAATTAGTTCTGACCCAGAGGCCTTGGCGCATGCTTTGGAGAAAATTCATGCTTATGCACAAGCAACACCTTTTGATGCTGTTGAGCGACATCCAGAAACTGCGCAAATGATGATTCTCAATCCCCTAAGCGCTGGAGGTTTAGCGCAACTTTTCTCTACGCATCCTCCAACTGAGGAGCGTGTAGCGCGTTTATTAAGTATGGCCAGAGATGGGGCATATCCCGGAACGGAGTGATTTGACGGATCAGAAAAAACCAATCAGTCTTGCGCTGTCAGAAGCAATCACCATTTCGGCACAAGCTATTGGTGAGGTGATGCATGGCCGTTCGTTGACCGAAGTGCTTGATCAACTTGATGCGCATGAGCGGCCAATTGTCCAAAGCCTAAGTTTTGATGCCTTACGTAAATGGGTAAGGTCACACGAGCTCATTAAGCAATTTATCCCAAAGGCTCCCCCTCTCGAGGTGGAGTATTTATTAAGCGTTGCCATACCACTCTTTTTGCAATCTGCAGCCGATGGAAAAGGTTACGCTACGCATACGATTGTGGATCAAGCGGTGACAGCTTGTGGTCAGTTTGAGCCAACGAAGTATGCCAAGGGCTTAGTCAATGCGGTACTTCGCAAGGTAAGCCAGGAAATAAAGTTAGAACGAGAAAAACCTTATCCTCCTGATCCCATCCCCATGTTTTTTCCGCCCTGGTGGCGAGCAAACCTTAAGCGCAATTACTCAAAGTCATGGCAGTCCATAATTTTTAGACAGGCGCAACGAGCGCCTCTAATTTTGCGAGTAAATGCTCGGCAGCACACACGCGATGAGTATCAAAAGCTTTTGCAAGAGGCTCAAATTGCGGCAACCCCAATTGATGAGCTTGCTGGTGTGCCATTGCATTCCGCATTATTACTAAAGAATCCAGTTCCGGTGGGCGAGCTGCCCGGTTTTTATGCTGGCTCAGTTTCGGTTCAAGATGCCGGAGCTCAGATTGCCGCAGTATTACTTGATCCTCAGTTAGGCGAGCGAGTGCTTGATGCATGCGCTGCTCCAGGCGGCAAAAGTGCTCACTTATTAGAGTTGGCGGATTGTGAGATGCTTGCCTTAGAGTTAGATGGGCAACGTATCACAAAAATTGGAGGCAATCTGGACCGATTGCGTCT
>JALRHB010000124.1 GCA_023253245.1 Polynucleobacter sp.
TCTTTTTTGGCATAAACGAATCGCTAGAGCAAGATTTTCTTGCTGTAAGGGGCCGTCCATTGCTTGCAGGAAACGGTTACGGTAATCCATCTTCTCATATCGTGCTAATAGCTTCTCAATATCTGCATGCCCTTGTTGAGGAATAACCAGCTTGATTTCATCCGCCTGCAGCACCACAAGCTCAGAGCCTGCCTTAGGGCTCACACAAACCCAGTCAACTCCTTTGGGTACTTTGATGGTGCCGTTTGTTTCAATAGCAATCAAAAATCCTTTAGCATGCAAAGCATCGATTAGAGAGCTATCCAACTGCAACAGCGGCTCACCACCAGTAAAAACAACGTAGCGCTGTTGTGGGCCCGCTGAGGTACTAGTCCATGCACTCTCAATAGAATTAGCGAGCTCGGATGCCGTTGCAAATTTTCCACCACCATCACCGTCACTTCCGACAAAATCTGTGTCACAGAATTGACAGACTGCCAAAGCGCGATCTTCCTCGCGCCCACTCCATAAGTTGCAACCGGCAAATCGACAAAAGACCGCTGCACGACCTGCGTGGGCGCCCTCACCCTGAAGGGTTGGAAAGAGTTCTTTAACGGTATACATAGCTAAGAGCTTATTTTAAGCGCTTTGCTTACTTCCAAGATACCAGTTCCCACTCTAAATAGTCTTCCATCAGAGCGTCGCCCCAACCAGACATCCCCGCCCATAAGTACTGGCCAAAGCTACGTCTTATGACCCAGCGACCGATTTCTGGGGAAAGCCATACATCCTCGCTCCGGATATTGGCAACACGAGAAAAATCATCGCTCGTGAAAAATGGCATCTCATTTCGATATAAAAGGGTATTGAACTCGCCCGCCGGTACTTTTACTCGTTCCCAACGAATTGCGTTGATATTTAATCCCCAGTAGAAATCATTATCGGGATAGCCCACTACTTGATAGCGGTTGCGATAAAAGCCGGACCAGCCACTAACCAGTTGTTCAGGCCACAATGGCATCGGGCGCAGAAACTTTTGTGGCGGGGACCAATGAGGGTCTTGAAGAATATAACCCCAAGGCTCTTGAATCTCATCTGGCAAATGCCCTCTCTTTGCGCCCTGACGAGCAATCACTATACGTGACCCAACTGAGACTACAGTCTCAGTAACTACATCAACAATTTCCTGATTAAATACATTGCGAACGTTATAAACCCACTGTTGACCAACTTTTGGAGGCCTTACCTGGGGAGGGTTGACTGGCTCATTCAGCCCTACCCCTGTTGGATAAGGTTGAGCAGGAATACATGCCGCTAAAGCGAGTGGCAGTATCAACAAGAAAAGTTTATGCATCAGCCTCATTTGTATGAAGTCAACTGCCACTGATAGCTGCCCTCTAATATGACTGCACCAATCTGACCTTGAATTTGATAAGAGCCAGAGGTTTCTCTAGCAACCCATCGGCCAATCTCCGGCACAAACCAAATAGTCTCTTTACGAATACAGTCCACCTTGTTGGGATCATCACTCTCATAATTAATGAGATTCTGGAATCGTAAGGCCACAAACTCACCGGCTGGCACAGAAATTTTTTCCCAACCATGAACACTCATATATTGTTGCCAGTTCATTCCAGAGTCGCCATAACCACCAATACTATATTTTGTAATGAACTGTTTTGACCACGTCACAGAGAGTTTTTCAGGCCACAGTGGGAGTGCTGGGCTAAAACTTAACAAACGAGGCCATTGAGGATCTAGGCTCACCATACCCCAAGAAGATTGAATTTCATCAGGGAGCCTATAACCATCTACTGTATTGCGCTCAATCACTATTGTTGAACCAACACTCTTGACTCGTTCATTAATGAGCTCTAGGGTCTTGCCATCAAATACATTTTTTTTAACGTATGTCCATTCTTGACCCACCTGAGGAGGACGAATTGTTGGCAGCGGCTTAGGCTGAGTTACAGGGGTGCCATGCTCATAAGAAAGGCCGCCACAGGCAACTGGAGCCAAAGCAGCGGATGCAATAAAAATTCGGCGAGATGGATTCATATAAGTTCACTCAATCTTTTTCGATATTGGAGCTGCTATAAAGAGTTTATACACAGCCCGCAATTTTAGCCTCGCTGTTACTTGAAACCGCAGTTAATGTCATATTTGACCTCAAGCTATGAGTTGAGGCTCATGGACGGCTCCCAATAATTGAAGCTCCTCCTGAGTAAACCCAGCCTGCTGACGCGCCTCAAGATTAAAGGGGCCTCTCAGCGTTGGTGCTCGATACCGTCTTGCCAAATCTCTATATGCGGAAATGGGGGATAGATTCTCTTTAACGCATAAAAAATTAAACCAGCGATTACCTATCAAGACATGACCAATCTCATCATGCAGAATAATCTCTAAAATCTCAACGGCTTTAATATCTTTGATTTGCTTAAATCGATCTCGAATACTGGGGACTGCATCTAACCCTCTTGCCTCCATGGTCCTGGGCACCAAAGCCATTCTGGCAATCACTGAATCGGTCGTTCTCTCTACCATCTCCCACAAGCTATTATGCGCAGGAAAATCGCCGTATGAAAACCCATATGACTGCATATGCTGATTAACTAAATTAAAGTGATAAGCCTCCTCTTTAGCCACTCTAAGCCAATCTTCATAATATTGAGCCGGCATATTAGGAAAGCGCCAGAGAGCGTCCAAGGCAAGATTCATGGCATTAAATTCAATATGGGCCAAGGAGTGCAATAAGCTTGCCCTACCCTCAATCGTATCCATCTTCCTTTTTGGAACCTGCAAAGGGGGAACTAATTCAGGATTTTGAGGTCTTCCAGGAAGACTCAGCTGGTCTGCAGAATACTCTTTGGAGATATCTAAATGAATTTCCTGCTGATGATACTTATCAAACAAACGCGCCAGTTGCTCGACCTTAGATTGGACATCTCTATTTGCCAATATTGCGAGTGCAGTTTCTCGTAACTCAAGCATATTTACGCAAGCTAAAGCCCTACTCAAAACCGAGCGTAGTGCGAACTGAGTCATCAGATAGCACTGCCTTATATATTAGGTAAAGAGTAAATAAATGCACTAGAGCAACCAAAATATTGCTAATGACTACTGGATTGAAGATGTTGCCGACTGCAAATGGGGATATCAATTTATAGATCACTTGAACTAACAGTAGTGATGCAACTAATAGTGGCATTGGCTTAAAAAGCAAGCCAAACGAAACCAACAAGATTGCCCCATAAATGGATAAAAGAATTGCTCTAGCGGGACTGGCAGGGCCGTAACCATTGAAGACCCATGCTGCATCGAAGATCAAACCAAGGCAAACCGGTATTAAAACCACCACATTAATCATGAGGGAGACGTAAATCATCCTCTTCATTAATGTCACTCCCACTCAATAGTCGCTGGCGGTTTTCCGCTGATGTCATAGACCACGCGATTAATACCACGCACTTCATTAATGATGCGATTGGATACTTTACCAAGCAACTCATGAGGTAAATGCGCCCAGTGAGCTGTCATAAAGTCTTGGGTTTGCACTGCCCGAAGTGCAACCACATACTCATAAGTTCTACCATCACCCATCACACCGACTGATTTGACTGGTAAGAAAACTGCGAAGGCTTGGCTAGTTAAGTCATACCAAGACTTTTGGCTCGGCTCATCAATCGTATTACGTAATTCTTCGATGAAGATCGCATCAGCACGTTGCAACAGATTTGCAAACTCAGCTTTTACTTCCCCCAAAATGCGCACACCAAGACCAGGGCCCGGGAAAGGATGGCGATACACCATCTCACGAGGAAGGCCGAGGGCTACGCCCAACTCTCTAACTTCATCCTTGAAAAGCTCACGCAAAGGCTCAAGTAATTTGAGATGCATATCTTC
>JALRHB010000125.1 GCA_023253245.1 Polynucleobacter sp.
GCACTACTGGCTTTGATCCTGCAGCGTCGACTGGTGGTTCTGCTGCGGTTGAGAAGCAAGCTGCTGTTGATAGTCCTGGTAAATCCTCTTTCATTGGTCGTGAGTTAACTAAATCTGATCGTCCTGAGTTAACTGCGGCCAAAGTCATTGTTTCTGGTGGTCGTGGTCTGGGATCTGGTGAGAAGTATCAAGAAATCGTAGTGCCATTAGCTGATAAGTTAGGCGCTGCTTTGGGCGCATCACGCGCGGCAGTGGATGCCGGCTATGTCCCGAATGATTATCAGGTGGGGCAGACCGGCAAAATTGTGGCACCGCAGCTTTATATTGCTATCGGTATTTCTGGTGCGATCCAGCACTTGGCCGGTATGAAAGATTCTAAAGTAATTGTTGCGATTAACAAGGACCCTGAAGCGCCAATCTTTAGTGTGGCTGATTATGGCCTTGTTGCTGATTTAAATACTGCTATTCCTGAATTAACAAAGATGCTCTCATAAAGCGCTCCAAGCGCATTGAATGATTGCCAGCCGATTGATTGGAGTCTTATGTCTTACGTAGCCCCAGTAAAAGATATGCTGTTTGTGATGAACGAATTAGCGGGGCTATCTAAGGTTGTCTCCTATCCTTCTTATGCTCAGGCTGGTGCCGATATTGAATTAGCCCCAGCGATTCTTGAAGAGTCTGCAAAATTCAATCAAGATGTTGTGGCTCCGCTCAACTGGGTTGGCGATCAAAAGCCAAGCTCCTTAAAGGATGGTGTAGTGACAACTTCACCTGGTTTTAAGGAGGCGTTTGAGCAGTTTGCTGCCGCAGGTTGGCAGGGTGTTGTTCATCCTGCCCAGTTCGGCGGACAAGGGTTGCCAAAACTTATAGCAACCCCCTGCTTTGAGATGGTCCATTCAGCAAGTCTCTCTTTTGCCTTATGCCCAATGCTGACTGATGGTGCGATCGAGGCTCTTTTAACTGCTGCCGGCCCAGAAATACAAGAGAGCTATGTTCCAAGAATGATTTCGGGAGAGTGGACAGGCTCTATGTGTCTCACAGAACCTCAAGCAGGCTCAGATTTATCGATGGTACGTGCTCGCGCTGTTCCGGAAAATAATGGGACTTATAAAATTTTTGGCACCAAAATCTATATCACTTATGGTGAGCACGATATGGCCAAAAATATTGTTCATCTTGTGTTGGCCAGAACCCCAGATGCGCCAGAAGGCGTTAAGGGGATTTCATTGTTTGTAGTACCAAAGTTTCTGGTGAATGTTGATGGCTCCTTGGGTGAGCGCAATGACGTTCATTGTGTTTCGATCGAGCACAAATTAGGTATTAAGGCGAGCCCAACTGCTGTTTTGCAATTTGGCGATCATGGTGGTGCAGTTGGATTTCTGGTTGGTGAGGAAAATCGCGGACTGGAGTATATGTTTGTGATGATGAACGCTGCGCGCTTTGCGGTCGGCATGCAAGGAATTGCTGTAGCAGAGCGTGCTTATCAAAAAGCGGTTCAGTACGCAAAAGATCGTGTGCAAAGCCGTGACCTGTCTGGCTCGCCCGGGCCAGTGGCAATTATTCATCAGCCTGATGTAAAGCGCATGTTGATGACGATGCGTGCCTATATTGAAGCATCAAGAGCATTGGCATACTATGCTGCTGCTGCCTATGATGCGCAGCATGCCTCCCCGGATGATGTGGAACGCAAAGATTATCAAGCGGAATATGAATTTTTAGTGCCTATTGTGAAAGGTTTCTCAACCGAGATGTCGATTGAGGTTGCTAGCCTTGGTGTGCAAGTACATGGCGGTATGGGATTTATTGAGGAAACGGGTGCTGCCCAGCATTACCGAGATGCTCGTATCCTCACAATTTATGAGGGCACTACCGCTATTCAGGCCAACGATTTGATTGGTAGAAAAACTGTGCGTGATGGTGGCACAACTGCAAAGGGCTTTGCGGCAAAGATGATGCAGACGGAGAACGACTTAGCGAAAAATGGGACCGCAGATGCTTTGGCGGTATTAAAGCAATTAAGTGCTGCGCGTCAGGCATTTGAGTCTTCTGTCGATTATATTGTGGCCAATGCCAAGTCAGACATTAAAGCAGTCTATGCTGGGAGTTTTGCTTATTTGCGTCTTTGTGGGTTGGTTCTGGGCGCGTGGCAGATGGCGCGTGCTTTATTAGCCGCTCAAAGTTTGCGAGATCAAGACCCCGCTTTTTATGACGCTAAGATTGCCACTGCGCGCTTCTTTGCTGAGAATTTACTGCCTCAAGCACAGGCTCTGGCTACTTCAATTTTAGAGGGTGGTCACTCTACCAATGCTCTCACAGAAGCTCAGTTTTAAATGGGCAAAGCAAGCATTAGAGTTATTTGAATTATTGAGATAACTTCCTTGCTTCTTTAATTTGAGAGATAAAAAATTGCTCAAATGCAATTGCTAGAAAAGTCATCATCAACCCTGCACCCAATACGAGTGAAAGAATCACCGTGAGAATAACTGGCCAGCCTGATTTTGTGGCGCGACTCTGCTCTATGTCTGGATTGAATTGAGCATCCCACTTTTCATCGGGCCGCAGACCAAAGACAATTGTTGTAAGCCAACTGGCTTCTAGAGTAATAAATCCGAAGGTGATGAGAACCCATCCGGGTGCAGAATGAAATTGCCCATCTTTCAAGATCAACCAGCCAGCAATGCCACCAATGAATGCGCAGAATTGAGTCCAACCCCAAAATGACTTAAAACCTTGCAGGTAGAAGCAATTAAGACCCATACCTGGAAAAAATAATCCGAGTGCGCAAAATAGAAGTTTGTGTTTTTTCATAGCTACTTTCAAGTGCAATAACTATTTTGCATCAGTATGTTATTCCATGCTTTTTAATTGGAACGTTGCATAAAGCTGAGAACCTCACCGTGTGCACCAATCATTAGTAATTGATCTCCATTGCGCACGATAGAGCGGTAATCCTTTAGTTCGTAGAGAAAATCTTGCTCTAATTCCATACGCTCAAGCGAGCATGTCATTTTAGTGCTGGCAATTTGATCGAAAGTAAAACCTCGGGCATCTTCATTGATTTGTGCTGTAAAGCGGTTACAGCCAGTTGATCCGCTGATGCGCTCCCCGTTGGCATCAAAAATAATCTGAATGGGATTGCTGTTATCGCCATGAGGAATTTGTCTGGCGCGTACTTCACCCCGAGCATTAGGAGGCAGATTCCAGCGTACGAGTACCCACTTGGTGCTGCGTAGTTCGTTGCTAGGGGGGCTTGTTTTGGCGCTACATGGGGGTAAAACGCTGGCGCAGGAGGTCAGAAGGCTCAACCCTATGCAAGAAAGGGCTAGAAATAGCCTATTTATAATGGTCTTCAGTGAAGAAAAGTGCGCTATTTTCCTATTCATAATTCCATAACTTATTGTTTTTTATAGATATTAATTAAATTCTGCATTGCCATTCTACTGTTGAAGCTAGGTTGGCAGAAGCTTAAATAGATGGAACAAATAGGGGTTTTCGTCTAGAATATGAGGTTTTCCACTATACCGTGCATTTGTTTTGTCAATTTGCATGGTGAGCTGGAGCCCAAAGTTTTTTGTAGAAATTTCATTGGGTTGTAATCAACCTGTTTTCATTTTAGATTTTAAGGAATAAGTATGGTCGTCATTCGACTGGCACGCGGCGGTTCTAAGAAGCGCCCTTTTTACAGCATCGTTGCTACTGATAAGCGCAACCGTCGTGACTCGAACTTTATCGAGCGTATTGGTTATTTCAATCCACAAGCAGCGGCTACTGAGCAAGCAATGCGTATTGCTCAAGATCGTTTGACTTACTGGACTGGTGTTGGTGCGCAAGTA
>JALRHB010000126.1 GCA_023253245.1 Polynucleobacter sp.
GATTAGATCGAGGTAGCGGACACCATCATGATTGATGAGCAAGGCACTTGCTCTTGGTCGAATACTTTCTGGGTGATCTAGATCCCAGTCAGACAAGACCCATCTCTGCCAAGATTGTTCGCCCAAACTTTCTTGATGGTGAGCAGGAAGATGGGTATGACCATGGATCAAGCGATTTGCCGTTTGACCCTTCAAAATTGCAGCACAAGCGGCCTTAGTTACATCTTTTTTATCTGAGGCATTAGCTATTAACATAGACTGATTGCGCTGATAACTTGCAGAACTGCTACTTCGAAGTTGTTGAGCAATTGATTTGCGCCAAGAAAGAGGCATTCCTAGGAATAGCTTCTGCAGCCAGGGTTTGCGCACCCATCCTCTATAGACTTGATAGCCAGTATCAGCAGTACATAGTGAGTCCCCATGAGTGAGAACATATTCTTGACCTGCAATTTCTATTTTTGTCGGGTCATGCAATAAAGTCATGCCGGACTTGTTCAGGAAATCCAGGCCCATCAAAAAATCTCGATTGCCGTGTAGGTAGTAGATTTTGACCTTGGTGGATAGTGTGGCAATAGCGCGCTTAACCTCTTGATGAAAGGGTGACTGAGTAACGGCATCATCACCCACCCAATATTCAAAGAGGTCTCCCAAAATAAATACGGATGCTACTTTTGGGGCGTCTTTTTCACAGAAATCGAAAAACCGCTGCGCCGTCAAGGGCATTGATGGCGTGAGGTGCAAGTCTGATATGAGCAGCGCGCTCTCGTAATGGGGGATCATTCCTCTAAGACGGATGCCTTTTCAATTACAACATCTTCAGTGGGCACGTCTTGATGAAAACCAGCGCTACCCGTTTTCACTTTACGAATCGCATCAACTACATCTAGGCCATCTGTGACCTTACCAAAAACAGCATAACCCCAACCTTGGGCATTCGGTGCGGTATGGTTTAAAAAATCATTGTCATTGACGTTGATGAAAAATTGGGATGTTGCAGAGTGTGGATCGCTGGTGCGAGCCATAGCAATCGTGCCGCGCTCATTTTTAAGGCCATTATTAGCTTCATTTTCAATTTGCGCACCAGTTGGTTTTTGTTTCATGCCAGAGGTCATGCCACCACCTTGAATCATGAAGTTATCAATGACGCGATGAAAAATCGTGCCATCATAGTGGCCGCTTTTAACGTACTGTAAAAAGTTTGCCACGCTTTTGGGCGCTTTTGCTGCATCAAGATTGAGGGTGATATTACCTTTATTGGTTTGTAGAAGAACTTTCGCCATTTTTAAGGTTTGCTTTCTGATGGGTTGGTGGGTGAAATAGGTTTGTTCATATTTGAATTCCCGCTACGAACATTTTTAGTGGGCTTCAGAATTTCGATTAATGCTTTTGCTCGATTAGCGTACAGACGTTGATTGAGCTGTAAATTTTTCGCGGCATTGTCATAAGCCTGAGAGCCGAGCCTAACATAGACTTCACCAAGATTGGCAGAGGCTAAGCCATAGCTCGGACGCAGTTTGAGGGCAAGCTCTAAATAATCGCGTGCCTCTATCCAGTTATTTTGATTGGCCGCCAATGCTGCTAAATTGTTGTAGGGTTCTGGCAGCTCAGGAAATTGTTGGGTAATTTCAATCAGAGTTTTTTTCGCTGCATCCCATTGGCGCATTTCTATTTGCAGACGTGCCTTGACATAACGAAGTTGGACATTACGTGGCGTTTTCTTGAGTAATTGGTCAATCAACTCTATGGCATCAGGATACTTTTTTGCTTTGACTAGGCGCTCAACGTCCACGGGAATGGCATTTTTTGTGACAGGATCTGGTTCAATAATTAAAAAAGAGAGAAACGGCACCGCTACCGAATCCGATAGTTCTGGATTGAACTGGTCATAGCTTCCTAAATTGCTCGATAGCCTAGGCGGGTCATTTGGGCCATAGGAGCCTAAATAAGGTGCTTGAGCATTTGAATTTTTATCCACATTCGCTTTATTGAGGGCTGTAATTTCAGCATCGGCCAGCTGTTGACCTGGGGTGCTGCACCCATTGAGAACTAAAGTTGCCAGAAGAGGGCAAAACACCCAAAAATAAGCAAAACGGCGGGTAATTGGATTAACTGGCATAAAGGGTAAGGTGGAAAACGTGCTCATTCGATATACTCAGCGCTCAGTCTAACAAATTGGCGCAACTTGCCCTACCTTTATTGTCTCTATGCTGCAAATCTATAACACCCTAAGTCGTTCAAAACAGGTCTTTAAGCCCATTATTCCGGGGCAAGTCAAGATGTATGTATGTGGCATGACTGTTTATGACTATTGCCATATTGGGCATGCACGAGTCATGATTGTGTTTGATATGGTGGCTCGTTGGCTTAAGGCTAGTGGATTTGAAGTCATTTATGTCCGCAATATTACCGATATCGACGACAAAATCATTGCTCGCGCTCTTGACAATGGTGAACCGATTGCCACTTTAACGAATCGTTTTATTGAGGCCATGCATGCAGACTCTGATGCCTTGGGGCTCTTGCATCCTGATCAAGAGCCACGAGCCACGAACTTTATCCACCAAATGCAAGGAATGATTGGTCGCTTGATTGAAAAGGAATTGGCCTACCAAGGTGAAGACGGCGATATCAATTTTGCGGTGCGTCTTTTTCCGCAGTACGGTCGACTATCTGGAAAATCTCTCGATGAATTGAACGCTGGTGAGCGCGTTGCCGTAGGAGGTGGTAAGCGCGATCCCTTGGACTTTGTTTTATGGAAGAGCGCAAAACCCCAAGAGCCGGCAGATACTCGTTGGTCTTCACCATGGGGAGAGGGTCGCCCTGGCTGGCACATTGAGTGTTCAGCAATGTCATGTGATTTATTGGGTGAACATTTTGATATTCATGGTGGAGGTGCTGACTTACAGTTTCCGCATCATGAGAATGAGATTGCTCAAAGCGAGGGGGCTTTGTACGGTAAGAACCGACAGTCTACTGATCAGCCCTTTGTGAATTATTGGATGCATAACGGGCACATTCGGGTTAATGAAGAAAAGATGTCTAAGTCCCTTGGAAATTTTTTCTTGATACGCGATGTACTCAAGCGTTTTGATCCCGAAGTTCTTCGCTTTTTTATGTTGCGTGCGCATTATCGTAGCCCGATTAATTACAGTGATACGCAACTAGAAGAGTCGCGCTCTGGCCTTGCACGCCTCTACACAGCCTTAGCATCTATTCCGGCAATCAATTCATCCTTGGATGCTCAGTCTCCTTGGGCCAAGCGTTTTAGCGAAGCCATGAATGATGATTTCAATACGCCCGAAGCCATTGCAACCTTGTTTGATTTAGCAACTGAGGTAAATCGGGCTCAAGGTGAAGAGAAAATTCAGTTGGCAAATATGCTCAAGCGTCTAGCAGGGACTCTCAATTTTTTACAACGAGATCCAAGTAGCTTTTTGCAAGCTCGATCGCCTGCTAGCGCGGATGATGCTGAGTTATCAGTTGTAGAGATTGAAAACCAAATTGCCGCACGAGCCGCTGCAAAACAAGCAAAAGATTTTGCAACGGCAGATCAGATTCGTAAAAGATTGCTAGAGCAGGGCGTAGTGCTGGAAGACAAGCCAGGCGGCATCACCGCATGGCGTAGAAACTAATGGCTTACGTGGAATAGAGCTAAGTGATGGAGTTATTTTGAGCAAAGCATCTGAGCAATCAATTAGTGGGTTTGTG
>JALRHB010000127.1 GCA_023253245.1 Polynucleobacter sp.
CATTTTTTCCTAAGTTATTGATTAAGCTGGGTAAAACTTGTTGTAGACGGGTGGCAATACTAGCTCCACTCACGAGTAAAAAGAGCTCATTTTGACTGCCAGAGCGCCAGCCAGCCTCAATTTTGGGAGCCAAATGCCCTAAATCGAGTTCGCTTAGTGCGGCCTTTAGAGAGCTTCTTAGTTTTACTAAATCTTCAGTTTTGGCCAGAATACTTCCAAGACCTTCAGAGCCCCGTAGGAAATCCTGCCACTCTTGGGCGATATTCTTGCGGGAAGGTTTTGGGGCGAAGTTCATAAAAGAGGGTGCGGGTGATAAACTCAAGTTCTTAATTTACTTCAATATCCCATGGTAATCGGTCTTCTCAAAACCCTGGTCGGCAGTCGAAACGACCGCCTTTTAAAACAGTATCGCAAAGTAGTTGCCAAGATAGGTGCTTTTGAGCCTAGTTTGCAAGCTTTGGATGATGCGGCCCTCCAAGCAAAAACGGCTGAATTTAAGTCTCGCTTAGCTGCTGGCGAATCCCTTGATGATATTGCGCCAGAAGCATTTGCTGTAGTTAGAGAGGCTAGCTCGCGAGTAATGAAAATGCGCCATTTCGATGCGCAAATGATGGGTGGTCTGGCCTTGCATCAAGGCAAAATTGCTGAAATGGGCACTGGAGAGGGTAAAACCTTGACGGCCACTTTACCTGTTTACCTCAATGCTCTAACAGGCAAAGGTGTTCATGTTGTTACCGTAAATGATTATCTTGCTCAACGTGATGCCGAGTGGATGTCTGCTCTATATAACTTTTTAGGCATGAAGGTTGGGGTCAATCTCTCTCAAATGGATCACACAGCCAAGCAAGAGGCCTACGCTGCTGACATCACATATGGAACTAATAACGAGTTTGGTTTTGATTATCTGCGCGACAACATGGTTCAGGATGTTTCGCAACGTGTTCAGCGTGGTCTAGCCTACGCTATCGTCGATGAAGTCGATTCTATTTTGATTGACGAAGCACGTACACCCCTCATTATTTCTGGCCAAGCTGAAGATCATACTGATCTGTACTTAAAGCTCAATGCCTTGCCATCCTTTTTGGAGCGTCAAATTGGCGAGGAAAAAGCAGACGGTACTGGCGTTGAAAAACCAGGGGACTATTGGGTCGATGAGAAAACTCAACAGGTCTATCTAACAGAGCAAGGGCATGATAAAGCTGAAGCGGCATTAGTCCAATTGGGTGCCTTAAATGATGGCGCCTCTTTGTATGCCCCACAAAATATCACTTTAATGCACCATGTCTATGCTGCTTTGCGGGCACATGCTTTGTATCATCGCGATCAACATTACGTTGTGCAAAATAAAGAAGTCATCATCGTCGATGAATTTACTGGGCGCCTTATGCAAGGACGTCGTTGGTCGGATGGCCTACATCAAGCAGTTGAGGCTAAAGAAGGCGTGCCGATTCAGAATGAGAATCAAACGCTAGCAACCATTACTTTTCAAAACTACTTCAGAATGTACGGCAAGTTGGCTGGTATGACTGGTACAGCAGACACCGAAGCATATGAATTCAAGGAAATTTACAACCTTGAGACGGTGGTGATTCCGCCAAACAGAATCAGTCAGAGAAAAGATCGTCAGGATCAAATCTATAAAACTTCTCGTGAACGTTACGATGCGGTAATTAAAGATATTGAAGATTGTTATGAGCGTGGTCAACCTGTCTTGGTTGGCACCACCTCTATTGAAAACTCGGAATTAATTTCTGACTTACTAGATAAGCGTAAGCTGCCACATCAAGTTTTGAATGCTAAACAGCATGCACGCGAAGCAGAAATTATTGCTCAGGCTGGGCGGCCGAAGATGATCACGATCGCCACTAATATGGCAGGGCGTGGAACTGACATTGTGTTGGGGGGCAATGTTGCTAAGCAATCGGCATTGATTGAGGCAGATGTAAATTTATCTGCTGCAGAAAAAGCTTCCAAGATTAAATCTTTGCAAGATGAGTGGCAAAGCTTGCATGATCAAGTAATTGCAGCTGGCGGTTTGCATATTATTGGTACTGAGCGCCACGAAAGTCGTCGTATTGATAATCAGTTGCGTGGTCGCGCAGGTCGTCAAGGTGACCAGGGGTCTTCGCGTTTTTATCTTTCGTTGGATGATGCCTTGCTCCGTATTTTTGCGGGCGATCGTCTGCGCGCCGTGATGGATCGTCTTAAGATGCCCGATGGTGAGCCCATTGAAGCTGGTATGGTGACCCGTTCAATTGAGTCTGCCCAGCGTAAGGTAGAAGGCCGTAATTTTGATATTCGCAAGCAGTTACTAGAGTACGATGATGTTGCTAATGATCAGCGCAAAGAAACTTATCGCCTAAGAAATGAAGTGCTTGAGAGTGGCGATGTTGGCGATTTGGTTGCTAACTTGCGTGAAGATGTCTTGCGCGGTATTTGTTCTCAATATGTACCCCATGAGTCCATGGAAGAGCAATGGGATTTATTGGGCTTAGAGAATGTCTTGGCTAGTGATTGGGGTCTGACTGTTGACCTCAAGAATTGGGTAGAAAACTCAGAGTCAATGGATGACGAGCAGATCGTAGAACGAGTACTTGAGGCTGCTAAAGAAGTCTACGATGCAAAAGTTGAGCTTGCTGGCAGACCCTCTTTTGCAGGTTTTGAGCGCTCAGTATTACTTTATAGTTTAGATACCCATTGGCGGGAGCATTTAGCTGCATTAGATCATTTACGTCAAGGCATTCATTTGCGCGGTTATGCGCAGAAAGATCCCAAACAAGAGTATCGTCGTGAAGCATTTGAGTTGTATGGTGAATTACTCGATGTGATTAAAAATGATGTTGTGAAAAACATCATGACGGTGCAGATTCGTAGCGCAAGTGAGTTGGATGAGGCTTCAGAATCAATGAGTGAGGATCTTGCAAAGCTTTCAGATCTTCAGTTCCAACATGCCGATGCTGAAAGTGAGTTCACTGAGTCTACCCCTCAGCAAGAAAGTGAAATAAAAGTAGTGGCAGCCCCTATTCGATCGGGCCCTAAAGTGGGCCGCAATGACCCTTGTACTTGTGGCAGTGGCAAGAAATATAAGAACTGTTGCGGTGCGCTTACATAAATGACAGCAGTGTAAAAATTCAACGGGGGCAAAGCCCCCGTTTTGTTTGTGAATTTAGGGATTTCCCTAGCTATCTAGATCATGGTAGATCCTAGAAGATAAAGATCTATATGCAATAAATTGCCACTTCGAGCAAAAGGATCCAGTATGCAAAAGTCTCTTCACATTAATGCAGATAAATGCACAGGTTGTCTTCAGTGTGAGATGGCTTGTAGTTATGAAAACTACGGCACTTTTAATCCGTCACTATCACGCATCAAAGTATTTGATTTTCATGCTACTGGTAAAAAGGTTCCATATACCTGCACCCAATGTAGCGAGGCTTGGTGCTTACAAGCCTGTCCTGTCGATGCCATTACAGTAGATCTCGTGACTGGTGCCAAAGTCGTATCATTAGATACTTGCGTAGGTTGCAAGGTCTGTACGATTTCCTGCCCTTTTGGGACGATTAACTATGTTCAGGAGACCGGCAAGGTTCAGAAGTGTGATCTTTGCGGCGGAGATCCAGCCTGCGCAACTGCATGCCCCACCGAAGCCATTACCTATGTTGACTCCAATTGGACTGGTTTAGACAAGATGCGTGA
>JALRHB010000128.1 GCA_023253245.1 Polynucleobacter sp.
CTTAAGCCCAAAGGCCTTGGGCGACAAGTTCGGATTCTACCTGATCAAGACTGGTCTTGAATTCCAGGTTTGCGCAGAGTGCAGCGCAGGCTTCATGGTAGTCGAATCGAGCCGCATTGAGCGCTTTCTTTGACTCGGTGATTTGCGTTGGATGGGTAACGTCTGCGTGTACGTATGCGTGTTGTGCCGCCTCAAGTGCTTGCTGTGCGGCTTTTACTGTGAGGCTCATGGTCTATTCCCCTCTATCTGCGCCCAAATGGCGCGTTCGATGTCACTTTGGTACTCATTGCAGATTAAGTCAAGCGCCTTACGAGAAATATTTTCTCCGATCTCGTCTGTTGCGTGCGTGCAAGTCCACTGTAGCTCGCTGTATCCGTTTGCGTGCTGAGTGCTAGACGTTGACTCGGCGTAGGTTACATCGATGTCTAGGCGCAGTCCTGAGAGGTTAATGATCATTAGGAAGGGTTCTCCGGAGAACTGATAGCTGCGTCGATGCTGTAGGATTCGCGGAGTTCTGCGCGCAATGACTCGATCATATTTCTTTGCTGCTCAACCTGGCTCTTCCACATATCGCGGTTGCGCTCAAGGCGTTCGTTCTCAGCAATAAGCTCAAGAACCTTAGCTGGCGTTGCTTCTTGGCGAAACGCTATGTAGCGCACATTCCACTGAGGCCAGTTCTCACCAGCAGCTTTCCATTCTTCAACCTCAGCGATTGATGCCAGCGCCTTCTCTTTCAATTCACTCATACACCCCTCCAATAACTAATTTTCACCTTAACGGCAGGCACTGTGTAGACAAGAATGAAATAGGTCAAGGCGATCATAGGGCGGCGCCTATTTTTGCGGCAGATTGGAGGATAGCCCAGCGTGTAGCGGCGAATTCGTCTATCTGCTCGCCTGCAAAGTATCCGATCTGCTCGCTAGTGTCATGGCGCGAGCCGTGTGTTGATACGCGCACCTCGTCGTACTGGTCATTACAGCCGTCCCAGTAGAAGTCGATATCAAGATGCAGCTTCACAGCCAACTCAAACGAATCCTCCGACGAATGCTCAGGCTCCCACCTCCGCAATATAGCCCCATCCTTAACCAGATAATTGCACCCATCCGGATCAGTGAAAAGGTCATGCTCAATCGCGAAGGCTGCGTTTTTTAGGGTTGTTGTTGAGATAGTCATTGGTTGCGCTCCTTGTAGTGTTTCCATGCGCCGTGATAGACGCACCACCTATCCCAATTTATGCAGGATTCTTCATCAGTTTCTTCGCAATACCAGATGAAGTGACTCTCATCCAGCAGCAGCAGAGTGTAACCAGGCGGCATCTTGACGAAGCCCAATCTGTTCGTGTAATCGTGGGTCATACACCCTCCAAATTCACCGCAAAAAGAAAGGCTCACATTAGGAGCCTTTTGGTGGTTGTGTCAAGGTTATTTCCTGAATATGAAAACCATTCCTGAGAATAGTACGCCGCCTACAAACGAAAGCCATCCTACGATAAATAGCAGCTCGGCCTCGTTCATCGCAGAATCTCGCGTGCAAGCGCCTGAATGCCGCTCCATAGCTCGCTAGAAGGTCTTGCCTCGTACTGGCCTAGCATCTTGGCTAAACGTATGCCAGCGGGCTTGTGGGTGTCTTCAGCGGCGCGCACATTGGTACGTTCTGGCAATCCATCTGGCGTGTTCATGATGTTGCAATAGGTGACTGGCTCGCGACGATGATCAATCACAGTATCAAAGTGCATCTGATTCGGCAGCGGCTTCATTTCGACGACTCCAAAATTACCAGAGGCTTAATCACGAACTCTGATTGAGCATCGAATTTAGTCTTGGCAAGGTGTCTTAGCTTTGCCGTAACCCTCCACTCTGATCGAAATGCGTGACACCAGCTAGACTTTGCTCCCCCGATTGAGTCGTAGCAATCACCGAAGCGCTCTCCGGTTTCTTTGTGGACAATCACATAACCCTGAATATCGCTCATTTCTTCTGCTCCATGATTTGTTTGGCGCGGTCAAGTACAGGCGAGACATAGAACCTATCAAGGTCGCCAGCAATTGCCATTCGGAGCTGACCATAGCAGATCTCTAACTCTTTCACCATCTCATCCACCAGCGACACATAAACATCAGTCGTCTCCTGGCAGCGGGTGAAGGTGTCGAGGCGAGTTTGCTGCTCCATGCATTCAGGGTATAGGCCCGTGTAATAGCCGATTTCCTTATGCCAATAGACTCCAGCAGGCACCGGCCAAATTTCCTCAAACTGCTCTCTTGTGCTTTTCATATTACGCTCAAAATAAAAGTCGATAATTAAGTCAAGTATTTGACGCTAGTGCTTTGGCGATTGCAGCGTCAACAAGCTTCATAGCCTTCATGGCGTTGCTGTTACCTGGCGGCAGATAGTCACCACATAACGCACGAGCCGACTTTAATGCTTCTATTGCTGCGTCGTAATCTTCTGCAACTACAACCTCGCCAAGCATTGCACCGCCGCACTTCTGGTTGATCCAAGTAGTAAATCTAGGCTTGCATGCGTCGCTCATCATCTATCCCTCAGTAGAAATCAACAAAAAGATCACCCTTCTTGCCCAATTCCGAAGTCGATTCGAATTCAGACACCAGCGCCCCAACGATAGGCTTATGCTCATCAAACCCAGTAGCCAAGGGTAAGTCCCCGTGCTTCTCGTAGATCGCGATTAGGAGGGGGAGTAGGTCGGTTAGGGTCATTTGGTGCGGATTCCTTGTGCCTTCAGTCTGTATTCAATCGTGCTTCTTGCGAAATTTCTTCCGTATGCGCATCCGTCGTCGTAGTCGCTCATCCATGCGTGCGACTTTTCAACCTCTGGTAACTCAACCACCAGCGATTCTCGTGATGCCTGCCATCCATCCCAAGCGCCATTCGCATAGGGGCTTTCGTAATATTCCGGATGCGTCGCCGACCTTGTGAAATCCATGCCCCTGAATCTCTGACTCGTTTCAAACTGCTGCCTGCTATCCATCTCTACCCCTCCACCCTATATCTGTTCTTCGGAGAATAGTTAATCAGCCAGTGCGGCGTCAAGCAGCGCGATGATCCGTTTCTGCTGATGCGCTCCTAGGCCCGTGTACTGCCAGCCCATGCCATTCCAAACCTTGCCAGCGTCAATGCGGTAGGTTGCCTCCATGATCGCGGCCTTGTACTTAGCGTTCTCAGCCTTTAGCAACTCAATCTCAGTCGGCACCGCAACACCATTCCCATTGCAGTCATCACAAAGGAGAACACACGAAGCATCCGCCCATCCTGAACCGTTGCATCTCTCGCAGAAGTTAGTCATCTTCCCACCCTCCGTAAATGTCTGCTGATTATGGCTTAGGTGTTGGGAGAGTCAAGCTATTCTTCGAGGTCTTGGTAGATTTTCACGACTACCTTTCCGCCTGGAAACTTGTCTCGCACCCGAACGCGCAACTGAAATTTAACGTCGTCGATCTCAAGAGCTTCGGCAATCCCGTCTCTACCCGACTTGAAGCTAGCAATCATGTTGTCGTCGTCTCTGTGGCGATTGTCAGGCGGAAAGAACTCAAGGTCTAGCACGAGGTCGCCATCAGGTACATCGTGGCTAGATTCGCCTGCTATGGCCTTGCAGGTGCCACGGTACATCTTGATGTATCCCATCTTTGCAGCCCAATGGAGCTTTTTGTTCGGGTTCAGCTCCTTGGGTGGGTATGGCA
>JALRHB010000129.1 GCA_023253245.1 Polynucleobacter sp.
ATTATTTAATGAGCCAGTTACTATTTTGTGGTTTGGGCACTCATCTAATATCGATTTTCTGATTCAATTTTTACAAGTTGGATTTGATGATAGAGACCATATCAGGTTAATTGTTTTATCAAATGAGCCCGGACTGAATTACTTCGCAAGCTGTAATTTAGTGTCACCAGCAAAAATTGAATTTAATTTGGCTTTATGGTCTTTGGAAAACATGATTGAGGCTGCCAAAATTGCTGATCTATGTATTATTCCCAGTGATCTAAAGGATGTTCGAAAAAGTGGTGCTAGCTCAAATCGACTTATCACGGCTTTAGCATTGGGACTTCCCACCGCTGCTGATAATTTATCAAGCTATCAAGAATTCTCGCAATATTATGTAGATTTACGTAGCGAGAATTTTAAAGAGATTCTTAAAAACCCACTTGCTTACAAAGGCTTAGTGATTGAGGCCCAGACAAATTTAATTCCTCGATTTAATATGAATAAGATCGAAAAAGACTGGGAAAGCTTTTTGACTACTTCGACTTAATTTAATTATCAAGTTGGATTTTTGATGTCTCTGGCAAATAAATTATCGCCACCACCGCTCCGGTTGCCAAGAAAATAGTCGGATACCAAAGTCCTGCAAAGTCATTGCTCCAGTATTGATTGAGCCAAGTAACAATCAAGGGCAAAAGGCCACCTATCCATCCTGCTGCAAGATTATGGGGCAGTGTTGCTGCGCTATTTCTTGTTTTGGCTGGGAAAAGCTCTGCAAGTAAAGCGATTTGTGGGCCTACCACTAGTGCAAGTATTGCCGACAAGCAAATTAATACTCCTTCAATTGCAAGTAGTGAACTTGCTCCATGGTTAGCATATTGACCAATTTCTTGAAGAAGATAAAACGCCGGCATTATTAAAGCTGCTCCAAGAACGAGTCCGGATACGACCACTGGTTTTCTGCCAATTTTGTCTGACAGCCACCCAGCAAAAACAGTCAGAGGCAGTAGGGCAAGCGTTGCATATACGGTAAGCTGGTCAACTAACTGGGGCGGCAGTTTGACAGTAGTCTTGAGAAATATCGCGGTATAGACTTGAACACAAAAAAACAGTACTGCACCGCCAGCAGAGATGCAGAAAAACAGTAGAAACATTCTTTTGCGAGTTTCAGGGTCCTTAAAGTTATCTCTTAGTGGTGTTTTAGACTGTATTTGAGATTTACTTAGTTGCAAGAAGATGGGCGTCTCCTCTAGTGTCATTCGTACTTTAAATGCGATGATGAGCAAAATAATTGAAATCCAAAACGGCACACGCCAACCCCAAGATAGAAACTCCTCTGTGCTGAGATAATTTTGCAAGACGGCTATTTGCAAAGTAGAGGCCAAAATTCCTAGGGGACCCATCAAAGACAAAAAGCTGGTTTTAAACCCCCGACCACTTTCCCCTGCATGCTCAGTCAGAAAAACTGCACTACCGCCAATTTCTCCCCCAGCAGAAAGTCCTTGTAAGAGTCTTAATAACACCAATAGTATGGGTGCCCAAATGCCAACCTGAGCATAGGTGGGTAAAAAGCCCACACAGACGGTGGCAACACCCATTAAAGAGATAGTGATCATAAAGACGGGTCTGCGCCCAATACGATCACCGATGCTGCCAAAAATTGCCGCACCAACAGGCCTTATCACCATACCCACGCCAAAGGTGGCCAAGCTTGCTAAAAGGCCGGTAGCGGGATCGCTTGAGGGAAAAAATAATGGGCCAAAGACAACGGCAAGAGTTGCAAAGGTCAGAAAGTCATACCACTCTAGAAAAGTACCAAAGCAGGCTGCAATTGCTACTTTTCTATAGGAATAGGGTGAGGTTTGAGAATCTGATGTGGTATCAGTCAATTTGTATTCTGGGTTTATTCAGTATCTGTTGACGATTCAATTAAGGGTGCTGATAAGTTCTTGCTAGGTTTAACGCCAAGTTCACGAACTTTTTCAGCGGCGCGGATGAGATTGCCCTTGCCAGATTTGAGTTTATTAAATGCATCGTGATAACTAGTTTGGGCTTGATCTAACCGTTGCCCTAGTTTTTCTAGATCATCCACAAATCCAACGAATTTGTCATACAGCGTGCCGCATTGTTTAGCAATCTCGAGAGCATTACGATTTTGATGATCCTGTCTCCAAAGGTGAGCTACAGTTCTGAGGGTGGCCATCAGGGTGCTTGGGCAGACAAGAACAATATTTTTTGCTAGGGCTTCTTGATACAGATTGGGTGCTGTTTTAAGGGCTAATAAAAATGCCGGCTCAATAGGTACAAACATTAAAACAAAATCAACCGAGCCAATGCCATACAAAGCGCTATAGTTTTTACTAGATAGCCCTTGGATATGTTGTCTTAGTGACTGAATGTGGGCGGCTAACTCTTGTTCTGAGATTATCGGGTCAGTTGCCTCAGCATGCCTTGAATACGCGGTAATTGATACTTTGCTATCTACTACCAGACTTCTGCCTTCAGGGAGTTTGACTACAACGTCAGGTTGAAGACGGGAACCATCGCTCTGCGTGTGGCTATCTTGTACTAAATACTCTTCACCCTTACGCAAGCCCGAAGATTCCAGAATCGATTCAAGGACTAATTCACCCCAATTACCCTGAACTTTGGAATCACCTTTGAGTGCTTGGGTTAGCGAGCGGGTCTCATCTGACATTCGTAAATTAAGATTAGCAAGTCGCTCAATCTCACTTTTCAGCGCAAAGCGTTCACGTGCTTCATTGCCATAAGAAATATTGACCTGCTCTTTAAATTCAGAGAGCTTTGTTTGTAGTGGCTTGAGCAAAGCATCTAAATTTGCCACATTTTGCTCAGTAAAGCGTTTGGACTTATCTTCCAGGATTTCATTAGCTAAATTTTTAAACTGGCTTGTGAGAGCTTCTTTGGCTTCATTGAGGGATTCAATTCTGCCAAGACCCTGCTTGCGTTCAGAGTCGAGTTCAGCTTCAAGCCGAATGGCATTTTGCAGAGCTTTATCGCGTTCATCGCGAAGCGTAATGACTAAATTTGACTCTTCCTGTTTGGCTAGCTCAGCACGAGATAAAGCTGAGCGTAAATTCAAGGCGTAGACTAAAAGGCCTGCGCATAAACCAAATGGCAGGCCAAAAAAAACCAAGGAACTAATGTCAAAGCTCACTGAAGCAATCTTTTAATGAATCATGATGCTAATTAGGCTTTAATTAGCTTTTGTAATTCACCGCTTTGAAACATTTCCGTCATGATGTCAGAGCCGCCAATGAATTCACCATTGATATAGAGCTGAGGGATTGTTGGCCAGTTAGCAAATTGTTTAATACCTTGGCGAATTGCCTCATCCTCTAACACATTTACGGTGTGTAAATTCTCGACACCGCTAGCGCGCAAAATATTGATGGCATTTCCTGAAAATCCGCATTGCGGAAACTGGGCATTACCTTTCATAAAGAGAACGACGGGGTGGCTAGAGATGATTTCTTGAATTTTTGCTTGGGTATCCATATTTTTTCCTGAATTTATAAATTTCGATACTGCTAAATTTGGTGTTGCATCACAGTAAGCTCAATTTTAAGGCTATCTGAGAAAAAGGGTGAATCCCTTTTGGGCTAGCTTTAAATCTCTTTTCTAGCAGATACAACGCGCT
>JALRHB010000012.1 GCA_023253245.1 Polynucleobacter sp.
TTAGATATCTGTGTTTAGAATGTTTCTCATGAGTCGCGCACCCAAAAATCCCACTACCGGAATTCCGGCTAATCCCTACGTTGAGGACACCCTTCTTCTCGAAAAGCAGGTCGAGCAAGTTAAGGCTCCTTCGATGTATAAAGTTTTACTATTGAATGACGATTACACGCCAATGGAGTTTGTAGTGATGGTTATTCAAGAATATTTCAATAAAGATCATGAGACGGCTACACGCATCATGTTGCAAGTGCATTTAGTTGGCAAAGGCGTCTGTGGTGTTTTTACCAGAGATGTCGCAGCGACTAAAGTGCATCAAGTTATCGAGCTCTCCCGCGAAGCGGGTCACCCACTACAGTGCACTATGGAGGAAGCATGATTGCCCAAGAATTAGAAGTCAGTTTGCACATGGCGTTTGTTGACGCGAGAGCTTCAAGACACGAATTTATTACGGTTGAACATTTGCTTGCTGCATTGCTCGATAACGCTACCTCAGTTGAGGTGTTAAAAGCCTGTGCCGTAAATATTGCAGAGTTACGCTCTCAGCTGAAAAATTTTATTAATGACAACACGCCAGTAGTGCCAGGTAACGATGAGGTAGATACCCAGCCAACACTGGGTTTCCAGCGCGTAATCCAGCGTGCCATCATGCATGTGCAATCCACATCCCATGGCAAAAAAGAGGTGACGGGTGCTAACGTTCTAGTAGCTATCTTTGGGGAGAAAGATTCTCACGCAGTGTATTTCTTGCAGCAACAAGGTGTTACTCGTTTGGATGTGGTCAATTTTATTAGTCATGGTGTGCGCAAAGACCAGGCCGAGCCTGTGAAGCCCGCAGAGTCTTCTCAAGAGGCTGAGGAGGCGGGCTCTGGTGGTAAGGAGAGCCCACTTGAGCAATACACTCAAAATCTCAATGTGATGGCCAAGCAGGGGAAGATTGACCCACTGATTGGTCGTGAGAGTGAAGTTGAGCGCGTGATTCAGGTGTTGTGCCGTCGTCGCAAAAATAATCCTTTATTGGTTGGTGAGGCTGGTGTTGGTAAAACAGCAATCGCTGAAGGTCTCGCTTGGCGCATTGTGAAGGGCGATGTTCCTGAGATTTTGGCGGGTGCTACAGTCTACTCACTAGACATGGGCGCATTGTTGGCGGGAACAAAATATCGCGGTGATTTTGAGCAGCGCCTAAAAAGTGTTCTTAAATCACTCAAAGACAGTACCCACGGCATTTTGTTTATTGATGAGATTCATACCTTAATTGGAGCGGGTGCAGCATCGGGTGGCACCTTAGATGCAAGTAATTTGCTTAAACCAGCCTTATCCAATGGCCAATTGAAGTGTATTGGCGCCACCACCTTTACTGAGTATCGCGGTATTTTTGAAAAGGATGCTGCGCTTTCTCGTCGTTTCCAGAAGGTTGATGTAGTTGAGCCCACGGTAGATCAAACCGTGCAAATTTTGCGTGGCTTGAAGTCTCGCTTTGAAGAGCACCACAGTGTTAAATACGCCTCGGCTGCACTAGTGGCTGCCGCTGAACTTTCCTCGCGTTACATCAACGATCGCCATTTGCCAGATAAGGCGATTGATGTGATTGATGAGGCTGGGGCGGCGCAACGTATTCTGCCCAAATCTAAGCAAAAGAAAACCATTGGTCGCCCTGAGATCGAAGAAATTGTTGCCAAGATTGCGCGTATACCACCTCAATCTGTGACGGTAGATGATCGCAGTAAATTGCAAACCTTAGATCGTGATATCAAGAGCGTGGTATTCGGCCAAGATCCTGCTATTGAGGCCCTAGCGAGTGCCATTAAGATGACTCGAGCTGGTCTTGGCAAGATTGATAGGCCAATTGGCTCCTTCTTGTTTTCTGGCCCGACGGGCGTTGGTAAGACCGAAGTTGCCAAGCAGCTTGCTTACATCATGGGTATTGAGCTCTTGCGCTTCGATATGTCTGAATACATGGAGCGTCATGCAGTAAGCCGATTAATTGGTGCGCCTCCTGGTTATGTTGGCTTTGATCAGGGTGGTTTACTTACTGAGGCTGTGAATAAGAAGCCACATTGTGTGTTATTGCTTGATGAAATTGAAAAAGCCCATCCAGATATTTTCAATATCCTCTTGCAGGTGATGGATCATGGTACGCTCACCGATAACAACGGCCGTAAGACTGATTTTCGTAATGTCATCATCATTATGACTACGAATGCTGGTGCTGAGGCGATGCAGAAGTCCACTATAGGCTTTACTAATGCACGTGAATCTGGCGATGAGATGGCTGATATTAAGAAGTTCTTCACGCCAGAATTCCGCAATCGCCTAGATGCGATCGTATCCTTTAAAGCTCTTGATGAAACTATTATCATGCGGGTTGTGGATAAGTTTTTAATGCAACTGGAAGAGCAGTTACATGAGAAGAAAGTTGATGCCACTTTTAGTCCTGCATTGCGTGCGCACTTGGCAAAGCATGGATTTGACCCGCTCATGGGCGCGCGACCAATGCAACGCATTATTCAAGATACGGTCCGTAAGGCCTTGGCTGATGAGTTACTCTTTGGTCGATTGGCCCAGGGTGGTCATGTTGCAGTCGATATTGATGCTGATGGAAAAGTTCAGCTGGAGTTTGATGAGCCGATGTTACAAAGTAAAGCTCCTAAGGCAGATACAGCGCCAGTAGAAGAAATTTAATCCAGATCGATCTGATTGTCTTAATAATAAGTTTGGTAGAAATTAAAAAACCACCTACAGGTGGTTTTTTAATTTCTTGGTCAAAGAAAGTTTATCTAACTAGGACCTTCCAGTGCTCCCAAAACCACCAGCACCACGACTACTTTCGGTGAACTCTTCAACCACTTTGAGTTGAACTTGTTGTATTGGCATCACCACCAATTGTGCCAAGCGTTCCATGGGTTCTAGTTTGAATGATGTCGAGCCACGGTTCCAAGTGCTGACCATGAGTTGACCTTGATAATCCGAGTCAATTAGCCCCACAAGATTGCCTAGCACGATGCCATGTTTATGGCCAAGACCAGAGCGTGGCAAGATGAAGGCAGCATAGTTAGGGTCTTCGACATAGATGGCTAGACCAGTAGGCACCAATACAGTTTGTCCTGGAGCTATCTCAATGGCTTGGTCGATACAAGCTCTTAAATCTAATCCAGCGCTGCCTGGGGTGCCATAGCTGGGCAACTGATCTCGCATGCGTTCATCGAGAATTTTGACTTGAAGTTCTTGCATATGATTTTGATTGGATATTGTTGTGGGGGAATAATTGAGCTCAGATTTTTTTGGCAACCAATTGAATCAATTGGCGTGCAAGTTGTAGCTTCTCGGCTTTAGGTATTTTCTTCTTGCTGGTTTTCTCGACAATCAGCAGTTCATTGAGATCACTGCCGAAAGTATCTGGGCCAATATTACCTACAATCATCGGAATGTCTTTGCGCTGGAGTTTATCTTGAGCATGCTTAAGAAGGTCAGAGGATTCAGCGGCAAAGCCAATGCAGTATGGGTGGGGCTTGCCACTTTTTGTTTTTACGGTCTTTGCAACATCCGCCAAAATATCAGGGTTGGCCATAAATTCTATAGAGGGAGCTTGTTTGCCCTGGCGCTTAATCTTGTCTTTTGCGGGTTTCGCGATACCCCAATCAGCAACGGCAGAAACGGCGAAGAAAATATCGTAATCTGTTGATTGCATTGTTGCTGCGTGCATCTCTTTGGCGCTCACGATATTGGTACGAACAATTTTTCCAGTCGCTTCTAGGGGGGTGGGTAGATCACATGGCCCTGCAACGAGATGTACTTCTGCCCCAGCTTCAAGCGCAGCTCTAGCGATTGCAAAACCCATTTTGCCGGAACTGCGATTGGTAATCCCTCGCACAGGATCAATTGCCTCAAAGGTGGGGCCAGCAGTAATCAAAACACGTTTACCAGCGAGTACTTTTTTCTGAAAAAAGGCGATGAGTTGTTCGGTAATTTCAGCAGGCTCGAGCATTCTGCCGTATCCGACTTCACCACATGCCTGGACTCCACTAGCAGGACCAAGTAAGGCAACCTTATCTTCAATAAGTCGTCTTACACTTCTTTGGGTGGCATCATGCTCCCACATTTGCTTATTCATTGCGGGCGCCAGTAAGAGTGGACAATCTCTTGCTAAGCACAGTGTTGTTAGTAAATCATCCGCTAAACCTAAAGATAGCTTAGCCATCAGATCAGCACTGGCTGGCGCAATTAATATGGCGTCAGCAGCTCGCGAGAGCTCAATATGAGCCATGTTATTAGCGATGCTGTTATCCCATTGGCTGGTATATACGGTATTGCCCGTGAGGGCTTGCATCGTGACCGGTGTTACAAACTGCTGCGCAGCTTCTGTCATAACAACTTGAACGCTTGCTCCTTCTTGGATGAGTAAGCGGGCTAGCTCAGCAGATTTATAGGCCGCAATTCCGCCGGAAATACCCAAAACGATTTTCTTATTTGAGAGTGATTGCATGACGCAAGCTTAATGGGGTTGAGAGGATTTGCCAAATGACTTGCGTAGCTCACCCCAAATAATGAGTCCTGCACCAATACAAATGGCGCTGTCAGCAACATTAAAGGCAGGCCAGTGCCAATTAGCGTAGTGTAGGTCAATAAAGTCAACCACTACCCCATACATAATTCTGTCTAGAACATTGCCCAGCGCCCCCCCTAGAATAAGACTTAAGGCCCAGCACAATAATTTGTCACCCAGGTTTTTGCGAAGCAAGTACATGATGTAAATAGAAGCAGCTAAGCCAATTCCTGTAAAGAACCAGCGTTGCCAGCCAGAACCTTGGGCTAAAAATGAAAATGCTGCCCCTGGATTAAATAGCAATAACCAGTTCATAAACGGTAATACTTCTTCAGACACCCCCAATTGCAAATTGGTGAGAGCAGACCATTTACTAAGTTGATCTAGCAATAGGGTAATTGCCGCTACGGCGAGATATCTAAGAAATGAGAGTCTTGGAGTCATATGAAAAGTACTTATGCAAATAAGCGATTCTCACCATTACCAAATAGATTGCTGATACAGCGGCTACACAATTCTGGGTGATCGGTATGTGAACCAACGTCTGCAGTGTGATGCCAGCAGCGCCCACACTTCTTGTATTGGCTGCCTCTCACCAAAACTTCGAGACCGCCATTGCTCAATTCAATATTGGCGCTAGAAGTAATGGTTACAAAGCGCAAATCATCTCCTAGGGAGTGCAAAATTGCGAAGTCAACATCACCCACCTTGATCTTCAGTTCAGCTTGTAGCGATGAACCTACATTGCCTGCTTCACGCTCCACTTCAATTGCTTTAGTGATTTCTGAGCGAATCTCACGTATACGCTCCCATTTAGCAAGTAGTTCTGTTGCGTGCTCGATTTTTGGGAAAACGCCAAACTCTTCAATGAAAATTGACTCTGTAGCTTTTTCATGAGGGAAGTCAGCCCAGGCTTCTTCCGCGGTAAATGATAGAAATGGGGCGAGCCATTTCAAGAGATTGCGCGTGATGTGGAATAAGGCATTTTGTGCAGCACGACGTGCTTTAGAGTTGGGGGCGCTTGTGTACAGGCGATCTTTCAGAATGTCTAAGTAAAAACCTCCTAAGTCTTCTGAGCAGAAAGTAAGCATACGCGCTACTGCTGGCTGGAACTCATATGCTTGGTAATGTGCTTGAACTTCATTTTGCAATTCATTAGCAAGCGCCACTGCATAGCGATCAATCTCTAGCCATTCATTAGCAGGCATGCTGTGCTTTGATGGATCAAAATCAGATAAGTTGGCAAGAAGGAAGCGCAAAGTATTGCGAATGCGGCGATAGCTTTCTACAACGCGTTTGAGAATCTCATCAGAAATGGTCATCTCTCCAGAGTAGTCAGTCGAGGCTACCCATAAGCGAATAATCTCTGCTCCTAATTTGTCGGCAACTTGCTGAGGTGCTATCACGTTACCAACTGATTTACTCATCTTGCGGCCTTGACCATCAACGGTAAAACCATGGGTCAATAGGGCTTTGTATGGCGGCTTGCCATCCAGCATGGCACCCGTCAGCAAGGATGAATGAAACCAGCCACGATGTTGGTCGGAGCCTTCAAGATATAGATCTGCTAAACGACCTTGTGTATTTTCGGCCTCAGGACGATAAAGTTCATCACGATGAGAGCCCCGAATGACATGCCAATGGGTGGTACCAGAATCAAACCAGACATCTAAAGTGTCGCGATTTTTTTCGTAAAGAGGAGCCTCTTCGCCCAGCAGTTCAGATACTTCTAGTTTTTGCCAAGCTTCAATACCATCTTTTTCAACGCGTTTAGCAACTTCTTCAAGTAACTCCACTGTGCGTGGATGGGGTTCGCCACTTTCTTTATGCACAAAGAAAGCCATGGGTACACCCCATTGGCGTTGACGTGACAAAGTCCAGTCAGGGCGATTAGTAATCATGCTACTTAAGCGTTGCTTTCCCCAAGCAGGAAAAAACTCGGTGCTATCAATGCCTGCGAGAGCTGTTTCACGCAAACTGGCTTTGCCATCTGATGGTTTTTTATCCATACTCGCAAACCACTGTGAGGTAGCGCGATAAATGATCGGTGACTTATGGCGCCAACAATGCATGTAAGAGTGGGTATAAGTCTTATCACGCAATAAACTACCCGCCTTACGCAAAGCCTCAACAATTTTAGGATTTGCTTTCCAGATATATTCGTTGGCAAATAGTGGCAACCAAGAAGCGAAGACGCCATTACCCATGACTGGGTTCAAAATATCTTTATCGGCTAGTTGATTGGCTTTGCAAGATTTAAAGTCTTCTTCGCCATATGCCGGTGCTGAGTGCACTACCCCAGTGCCACTGTCTAGTGTGACGTACTCTGCTGGGTATATCGGAGAAAGGCGTTTGTAACCCTCGTCCAAGGAGGCCAAGGGATGCCAAAAAGAAATATTTGCTAGCTGATTGCCCGCGCAGGTGGCAATCACCTTGCCTTCAAGACCATAATCTTGCAAGCAGGTTTCAACACGATCCTGAGCAAGGATGAGTAATTGTTCGCCAGTATCGACTAAGGCGTAGCTGAGTTCTGGATGAACATTGAGTGCTTGGTTGGAAGGAATGGTCCAAGGTGTTGTTGTCCAGATCACAATCATGCCTGGCTTATTTGGAATCTGTGAGATACCAAATGCTTTAGCTAGCTCGGGGCGTTGTGCATCATCAAATGCAAAACCCACATCGATTGTTGGGTCAGTCTTATCTTGATACTCGACCTCAGCTTCAGCAAGAGCAGAGCCACAATCAAAACACCAGTTCACAGGTTTTAAACCACGAAATACATAACCCTTTTCCCAGATCTTCCCAAGCGCACGAATTTCATCGGCTTCATTGCGATAGTTCATGGTGAGATAGGGGTTATTCCAATCACCTAAAACACCTAAACGCTCAAAATCTTTCTTTTGTTTTTCGACCTGCACCTTGGCGTAGGCGCGAGCCTTAGCTTGCACTTCAGCTGTCGGAAGATTTTTGCCAAACTCTTTTTCAATTTGAATCTCAATTGGCATCCCATGACAATCCCAGCCGGGAACATAGGCAGCGTCATAGCCCATTAACCAGCGTGATTTGATAATCATGTCTTTGAGAATTTTATTTACCGCATGACCAATGTGAATATCACCGTTTGCATAAGGGGGGCCATCATGCAAAATAAATTTTGGTTGATTGGCATGTGCCACACGAATTTTTTCGTAGAGTTTATTTTTTTGCCATTGGGCAACCCACTGAGGTTCTCGTTTAGGCAAGTCACCCCGCATTGGGAATGATGTTTCTAAGAGATTAACGGGATAAGAGTTTTCTTTTTCAGACATAAGATTTTTTCTGGAAATAATTTCTGGCGTGCGCTGCATCAGATGCAATCGCTTTAGTAAGCGTATCAAGGTCGGAGTATTTCACCTCGTCACGAATTTTTTCTAAAAGCTCTACGGTAATAATTTTTCCATAGACATCAGCGTTGTAATCAAAGATGTGTGTCTCAAGAAGAACACGGCCTTTATCTTCGACAGTTGGTCTGACCCCAAGGCTCGCAACAGCAGGTAAGGGCTTATCACTGAGGCCCAATACCTGCGCAGTGAAAATGCCAGAGCATGCAGGTTTGCGATGATGAAGGTGATTAGCGACAGCCAGGTTTAGAGTGGGAAAGCCCAAAGCTCGGCCCAATTTTTGACCATGAATGACGTGACCAGAGATGCCATATGGGCGACCCAATAATTTGCTGGCGAACTCCATATCTCCATTGGCAAGCGCATTGCGTAATGCTGAGCTCGAAATCCTTTCGCCATCCTCAAGTACGGTGTGAATGCTAGAAACTTCAAAACCATATTTTTGGCCAGCAACTTTTAGGCTGGCAAAATTACCAGCGCGTTTAGCGCCATAGCAAAAATCATCGCCAATCAAAATCCATTTGGCATTGAGTTGTTTGACGATAATTTGTGAAACGAACTCATCAGGTGTTAGTCGTGCAAATGCGTTGTTGAAATGCTCAACTACAACACGATCGATGCCCATTTGCGCAAAAGCCGCTAGCTTGTCTCGCAGATTGAGAATGCGGGGTGGTGCCTGTTCCGGGGAGAAGAATTCCTTAGGATGGGGCTCAAAGGTCATGACGCAACTAACTAGACCTCGATTTGCAGCACCATCTTTAAGCTGTTTCAGTAGGGCGCGATGACCCCTGTGCACGCCATCGAAATTTCCGATGGTTAAGGCACATGCTGGTCCTTCAGAAAACTGCGTAGGGCCACGGAATACGTTCACTAAATTGCTTTCAGGGTCGCTTTCGGGGTAACCATCAATTATATTGTGGGGATGCCATCAATCGTTACCTTAATCTCGGGCCGTGGATCTAATTTCGAGGCCATCGTTAAAACAGCTCAAAATGAGCAATGGCCAGTGAGATTTGCAGGGGTCATCGCCAATCATTCTGCGGCCAAGGGTCTTGATTTTGCTCGCTCCCAAGGCATTCCTACCTTTGTGATTGAGCATCGAGAACATCCCTCTCGAGAGTCATTTGATGCCGCTTTGATTGCCCAAATCGATGCCTTAGGGGCTGATTTGGTAGTTTTAGCTGGCTTTATGCGTATTCTGACTCCGGGGTTTATTCGCCATTTTGAGGGGCGTTTAATCAATATTCACCCTGCTTTACTGCCGGCCTTTCCTGGCCTTCATACGCATGAGCGGGCTTTGGAGGCAGGCGTTGCAGAGCACGGCGCTACAGTGCACTTTGTTACAGAAGGGGTTGATGAAGGGCCAATCATTTGTCAGGCATCTGTCCCGGTCTTGCCGGGGGATGATCCTGATCGATTAGCCGCCCGAGTGTTGGCTGCAGAGCATCAGATTTATCCGCGGGCCGTAAAATGGTTTCTTGATGGACGATTGCGAATAGTAGGTAATCAAGTTCAGATTCAACCCCCGGAGTCGCAATTAATAAAATTATGAGTAAAGAACGTTCATCTCGCGCTGCGAGTGCAGGTAGTAAAACTGGGGCAAGATCCGGCCCACGTTTAAGTCCGCAAAAAAGTTATGCGGCCAAATCTAAGGACCCGTTGCGCCGCCCTGAACGTCGCAACGCAAGCGGTAACCTTATCGCCCCAGAAGGCCAGAAAAATTTTTCGAATGCTAAAGCATTGCCTCAGCATGCGATTCATTTGGAGCGCTTACTGCCAGAGCTGCTGAGTTTTGAGCAGCCTGCCGATAGAGTAGTCAGCCGTTATTTTCGTTCCGAACCAAAACTTGGCAACCGTGATCGTGCTTTGATTGCTGAAAGTGCTTTTGCAATCTTACGTCGCAAAAATGAGTTCTCACAATTTGCCTCGAGTGGGGAGGGATCTCAGGCTAGGCGCTTAGCCCTGTTGGGTTTGATGTCCGCTCTCTCTGAAGGGGGGTTGGGTTCTGCTAATCGTGCAGAGAGTGCCATCGCAGATTTGGCGCATGTGCTTAAAGCTGGTGAGTACGAGTGGCTACAACGGTTCTCTACTGTTGATCCTGGTGCGCTCAATCCTTTGGTGCGCAACAATTTACCTGAGTGGTTGTGGGATGCGTTTGGAAAATACCCTGGCGAAGACACTCGTGAAGCGTTGGCTAAATCGTTGATGCATCCCGCCTTATTGGATTTGCGTGCCAATACCATGAAGACAACGCGTGAGCAATTATTAACCCAGATGAATGCCTTAGGTGGGCGTTATCAAGCCATTCCGACTCCTTATGCTCCTGATGGTGTTCGCATTATCGGTAAGCCCGCTTTGCAGAACACAGCGGAATTCAAGGCTGGAATGTTTGAAGTCCAAGATGAAGGTAGCCAATTACTAGCTTATTTACTGGCCCCCAAGCGTGGAGAAATGATTGTTGACTTTTGTGCTGGTGCTGGTGGTAAGACCTTGGCTATTGGCGCTCTGATGCGCTCCACAGGCCGTTTATATGCCCTGGATACATCTGAGCGTCGTCTGGCTAATTTAAAGCCACGACAAGCCCGTAGCGGCCTTTCAAATGTCCATCCAGTATGGATTGACACTGAGAACGATACTAAGATTAAGCGCTTGGCTGGCAAGATTGATCGAGTGCTTGTTGATGCGCCCTGTAGTGGTATGGGTACATTGCGCCGTAACCCAGATCTGAAGTGGCGCCAGACTCTAGAAGGTGTTTTAGAGCTAAATCAAAAGCAGATCAGCATTTTGTCTTCAGCGAGTCGCTTACTAAAGCCCGGTGGTCGCTTGGTTTATGCCACCTGCAGCCTTTTGCCCCAAGAAAATCAGGCGATTGCCGAGGATTTTTTACTAAAACACCCCGATTTTGAAGTGATCCCCGCAGCTGAAGCTCTTAAGTCATTGTTTCCAAAGGATAAAATTCCATTGGGATGCAGTCCTGATAATCCTTGGTGGCAGCTTTGGCCCCATATTCATGGGACAGACGGTTTCTTTGGGGCTGTTTTCCAGAAAAAAGCCTCTGCCCCAGCGCCCAAAATGGAAAAAGCTGTGGAAAAAGCCGCTAAGGTCAAAGCCAATAAAGTTGCTTAAGAACTAAAATAAAGCTTTATACCTCTTTAGGAACATTCTTTTGAATACAGCTTCAAGTTTTGACTTATTCCTTAATTGGCTAGCCCATGGCTATTTAGATTGGTCTTGGTGGCAAATTGTTGTTTTCACTTTGGTAATGACTCACATTACCATCGCTGGGGTTACTATTTTTTTGCATCGTTGCCAAGCGCATCGTGCATTAGACCTGCATCCCATCATGTCCCATTTCTTCAGGTTTTGGCTTTGGCTAACTACGGGCATGGTCACCAAGCAATGGGCAGCAGTTCATCGTAAACACCATGCCAAATGTGAAACAGTTGACGATCCACACAGTCCTCAAATTTTAGGGATTAATACGGTTTTATCGCGCGGTGCAGAGCTGTATAAAAAAGAGGCGGCCAATCAAGAGACGTTAGAAAAGTTTGGTCACGGAACTCCCGATGATTGGCTTGAGCACCATGTGTATTCCAAGTTTTCTTGGCAGGGCGTTGCGATCATGTTGATTATTGATGTGCTGCTATTTGGAGCGATTGGTTTAACGGTATGGGCAGTGCAGATGCTCTGGATTCCGATTACCGCTGCTGGCGTGATTAATGGTATTGGCCACTACTGGGGTTATCGTAATTACGATTGCGAGGACGCTTCAACCAATATTTTCCCTTGGGGAATTTTGATTGGTGGTGAAGAGCTTCATAACAATCACCATACCTTTGCAACCAGTGCAAAGCTCTCTAGCAAATGGTACGAGTTTGATATCGGCTGGCTCTACATTCGAATGATGAGCGCTGTAGGATTGGCGACAGTGAAGAAGACCTCCCCTAAACCTCAATTAAGTGATTTGCGTCCTGCAGACCAAGGCACTCTTGAGGCGATCATTGCTAATCGTTATGAAATCATGGCGCGTTATAGCAAGACCTTGCGTAGTTTCTTTAACAATGAAGTTCAACACATGCAAGTCTTGGCCGCCCACTTAAAAGATGCTCGCACATGGCTTGGTAAGGACGAGTCACATTTGACCGCACAAGAAAAGGCAAAGCTTGAAGAGTTAATGGCTACGAATGCCCAACTGCGCAAGATGATTGAAATGCGCCGTGATTTACAGGCGATTTGGAGTCGCTCAAACGCTACACGAGATCAATTACTCAATCAATTACGTTTATGGTGTCAACGTGCTGAAGACAGTGGCCTCTCAAGTTTGCGTGACTTCTCCTTGAGGTTGCGTCGTTACGCTTAAGTTTTCCTTAGCTCTAAGACAACAAAAACCCGCTGATATAGCGGGTTTTTTGTTACTGCAAGTAATTATTAGTGCGGATTTACTTGAGCTTTGTTTCTTTGTAAGCAACATGCTTGCGAATGGTTGGATCAAACTTCATGATTTCCATTTTCTCAGGCTTTGTACGCTTGTTTTTGGAAGTAGTATAGAAGTGACCAGTACCAGCTGATGACTCTAATTTAATTTTTTCTCTGCCGCCTTTAGCCATTTGTGCGCTCCTTAAATTTCGCCACGTGCACGCAGATCTGACAACACGGCATCAATACCATTCTTGTCAATAACGCGCAAACCAGCGTTGGTTAAGCGCAAGCTAACCCAACGGTTTTCAGATTCAACCCAGAAACGACGATTTTGCAAGTTTGGCAAAAAGCGACGTTTCGTTTTATTGTTTGCATGGGATACATTGTTGCCAACCATCGGCTTTTTCCCAGTGACTTGGCAAACTTTTGCCATGACATAACTCCATTAATTGCGAAAAAGAAAGATTGTATCAGTCTCAGCCTAGTTTGATCTACTCCTAATTTGCACAGATTTGAATGAATGAGCGGGTTTAGGGGTGTAGGGCTTAAAAATTGCTCAACAAGTTAGTGTTCACTACCATTTTTAGTCATTCTTTATAAGACCAGCCTCTAGAAATGAGAAAAATCCTGTGCCGCTCACAATACAGTGATCAAGTAGCGGAATATCAACTAAATTAAGTGCTTTGATGAGCGTCTTGGTTAACTCTTGATCGGACTTGCTTGGGATGTGGTTGCCACTGGGGTGGTTATGAGCCACGATCAGTGCGCTGGCATTACGAGACAGGGCTTCTTTGAGGATTTCTCGGGGGTAAATTGCCGTATGCCCCAATGACCCCCTAAAAAGTTCTTGGCATTCGATTAATCGCATGCCTGAATCAAGATAAAGACAGAGGAATACCTCATGCGGCAGGCGGCCAATTTTGGCTTGCAAGTATTCCCTGGCATAGTCTGAAGAGGTAAAAACAGATTCTTCGCAGAGGGTTTCTTCGAGACTGCGTTTAACTAATTCATAAGCCGCTTGAATTTGAGACCATTTTGAAATGCCCATGCCATGAATGCGGGTTAACTCCTCTGGAGTGCAAGATAGAAGGCGTGGCAAATTACCAAAGTAATGCAATAGATCTTGCGCCAATGAAACGGCAGATTTACCTTTAACTCCCACCCGTAGAAAGATGGCGAGTAATTCTGCATCAGTCAGAGCGCTAGCCCCATGGGTGCGCATCTTTTCGCGGGGCTGTTCCATTTTTGGCCAATTGGTAATCGGGGAGTGCACGCTGGCCTCAGGCCTGGATACAATTACTTTATGACTAAGCTTACGGTTTTGCCCAATTCTTTCCTGACCCTCAACTATCGACTGACCTTGCCGAGTGGGGAGGATTACATCAATACTTTTATCGATCGCCCTGCGACGGTCTTGATGGGTTCTGGACAATTTGCGCCTTGTTTTGAAAGAGTGTTAATCGGATTGGGTGTGGGGGAAAAGAAAAGTGCCCTGCTCGCACCTGAGGAAAGTTTTGGTGAACGCAAGGAAGAGTTGATTCAGTGGGTATCTTTGGGCGCGCTCAAAGAAGGTCGTGATGACGATATCCAATTTAACCCAGGGGATGTTATTGAATTTAACGCCCCTAGTGGCGCCCAATATGCTGGTGTCCTGCAATCGATTAATGAAGAGGGTGCTTGGTTTGATTTCAACCACCCGCTTGCTGGAAGATCCGTCACTTTTGAAGCTGAAATCGTGGCAATTTTGTAGCTGATTATGAATCAATTCACCATGACAGATTCCGCAGAAATTTTGATGGCTCAGCCTCGTGGCTTTTGTGCAGGAGTAGATCGTGCAATTAATATTGTTAATGAAGCCTTGAGTCGTTTTGGTGCGCCAATCTATGTTCGCCATGAGATTGTGCACAATGCTTATGTCGTTAATGAGTTGCGTGAAAAGGGCGCTGTGTTTGTGGATGAGTTGCACCAAGTGCCCAAGGGTGGCATCGTGGTCTTTAGCGCTCATGGTGTATCCCAAGAAGTGCGTCAAGATGCACAAGAGCGCGGACTGCAGGTATATGACGCAACCTGTCCCTTGGTTACTAAGGTGCATCTGGAAGTCATCAAGATGTGCAAAGAGGGGTACACGGTACTGATGATTGGTCACGCGGGGCATCCAGAAGTTGAGGGCACCATGGGTCAGGTAAAAGAAGGTGTTCATCTGATAGAGAAAGTGGCTGATGTAGCTGCATTACCTTTTGGGGAAAATGAAAAAATTGCTTTTGTTACGCAAACCACCCTCTCTGTAGATGAGACCAAAGAAATTGTTGAAGCATTAACTGAAAAATTTCCCAAGATTGTTCAGCCGCGTAAACAAGATATTTGTTACGCCACCCAAAATCGTCAAGATGCTGTTAAATTTATGGCGCCTCAGGTTGAGGTAGTGATTGTCGTGGGTAGCCAGGCAAGCTCTAACTCGAATCGCTTGCGTGAATTAGCTGAAAAGTTGGGAGTTCCGGCTTACATGGTGGATGCACCAGAACAGTTGAAGGCCGAATGGTTTTTAGGTAAGAGGCGTATTGGGCTCACTGCTGGTGCATCAGCTCCAGAAAGTCTGGCCCAATCTATTGTGAAAAAAATTCAAGAGTTTGGCCCACGCAGCATTCGTAATTTAGAGGGTGTGGTGGAAGACGTTACCTTTTCACTACCCAAGAATTTAGTCGGTTAGTGCTTAATGGATTTTCTTGAGTAATTCTCGCAAGATATTACACATTTGATGAATTTCATCTTCGCTCACATTGAGTGCTGGCATAAATCTTAAAAGATTTGGTCTTGGTGAGTTAATCAATAAGCCTTCAGGACTACGTTCACGTGCAAGTTCGACGAGTTTTGGTCCGATATCGCTACTGAGTATTAGTGCGCGTAATAATCCTTCGCCGCGCTCACCTGCAAGATTAAATTCTGTAGAGATAGACTGAAGTTCTTTGCTTAATAGCTCTCCTTTCTTGCGTACAGAATCTAAAAAACCTGGAGCAAGCAGTTGATCTATGACACTGATGCCTACTGCAGTCATGAGCGGGTTGCCGTTATAGGTGCCACCTTGATCCCCAGGAACAAAACAGGCAACTGCATCAGTGGCTAATAATGCAGCCAATGGCACGCCACCACCAATACCTTTACCTAGAGTCATGATGTCAGGCTCAATATCAAAGTGCTGGTATGCAAAGAGTTTTCCGGTTCGCCCACACCCTGCCTGAACTTCATCAACAATCAGTAGTAGATTATTTTCTTTAGTAAATTGACGCAGGCTTTGCATGAATGCTTTATTTGCCGGAATCACGCCACCTTCACCTTGAACGGGCTCTAGCATGACTGCAACGGTTTTATCGGTTACCAGTTTTTTAACTGAATCCAAATCATTTAAATCTGCTTTTGGGAATCCAGGAACTTGTGGCGCAAACATCGTATCCCAGCCTGGCTTACCTGAGGCGCTCATTGTCGCTAATGTTCGTCCATGAAAACTATGATCAAAAGTGATGATCTCAAAGGCGCCAGATTTGTTCAATTGACCCCATTTGCGTGCTAACTTAATTGCGCCCTCATTAGCTTCTGCTCCGCTATTGGCAAAGAAAACTTTATTAAAGCAGCTGTTATCCGTTAGTAAGTTAGATAAACGAATCATCGGTTCGTTATAAAAAGCTGGGCTTGGGTTGATGAGTTTTTTAGCTTGTGCATTGAGAGCATCAATCATGCCCTGATTGCTGTGACCTAAACAGTTCACTGCCCAGCCTTGTAAAAAATCCAAGTAGCGCTTGCCATTGTTATCCGTTAACCATGATCCCCTACCTTCAGCCATTACTAATTCTGGTCGTTGAGTGATAAACATCACTGAGTGGTGATCGACGGCTTGGGCTGGTTTATTCATGTGGTTTAAGTAGGGAGATCCGATAGGTTTCTATTATCGCGCTTAGTTGCTCATTTTGCGGCAATGTCTGCTGCACTGGTAAAAGAATCTGCGAAGAATTCTTCTTCGGGAAGGTGGCATTGTGATGAAAAGTCTTGGCGGGCTGCGTTGACCATTACCGGGGCTCCACATGCGTATACCTGATGCTCTGCCATATTTGGATGGTCGGCCATGACCGCTTGATGGACAAAACCAGTACGGCCTTTCCATTGGTCCTCTGGAAGGGCATCTGAAATTACAGGCGTGTAGATAAAATTAGGAATGCTTTTTGCCCAGGCTTGGCAAAGCTCATGCAGATACAGGTCGCTTGGTCTGCGGCCTCCCCAATAAAGATGTATGGGACGAACTATTTTTTTGTGTTGCATTTGCTCAATAATTGATTTGATCGGTGCAAAACCAGTTCCTGCAGCGACAAAAATAATAGGTTTTTTTGAGTCTTCTCGCAAAAAGAAGCTGCCAAGGGGGCCCTCGAAGCGCAGAATATCTTTTTCTTTGAGCGCTGGATCTTTTGCGCCAAAGACAAAATCAGTGAAGAGTCCGCCTGGTAAATGCCGAATATGTAACTCGAGAGGACCTTCTTGATCGGGCGCATTCGCTATCGAGTAAGCCCGTCGTTGCCCATCTTTTAGTAAAAATTCTAGATATTGCCCAGCTAAAAATTGAAAGCGCTCTGTAGCTGGTAACTGTAATTTGAGGATGGCGACGTCTGAGCTAGGTTTGGTAATGGTATTTACTCGACAAGGCACTTTGCGAATAGCAATATCACCGGCCCCTTGTACCTCGCGTGCCTCGATCATGAGGTCTGACTGTGGGTAAGCGCAGCAAAATAGAATGGCTCCAGAAGTTTCATCGGCTTTATTAAGGGCGGCATCGCTGTGTTGACCATGCTCAACAGCCCCTTCAATGACTTTGCCTTTACAGGAGCCGCAGGCACCATTTTTGCAACCATAGGGTAGGGTAATTCCCTGCCTGAGGGCGGCATCTAGTATGGTCTCGTCTTGATCAACTCTAAATTGTTTGCCGCTCGTTTTGAGCGTGACTTGGTAAGACACTCTCATTCCTTTCAATAAATCGTTACGATGTAACTTATGCAATCTTTTGGTAAATCTCGAATCTTGATTATTGGCTGCGGCGATATTGGCCTGCGTGTTGCCAGGCAGCTCGTCAAGAATTACCGTGTATATGCCTTAACTTCCCAAAAAACGCGTTTTCAGGAGCTGAGAGCGGTTGGTGCGATTCCAATCTTAGGGGATCTGGATAAGCCCGATAGCTTGTGGCGCTTGGGAAGCCTTGCACAAACCGTGATTCACTTGGCGCCACCCCAAAATCTAGGGCATCGTGATTACCGAACTCGCAATCTCCTCAGAATTTTATCCCAAGGTTCAGGTGTTGTCAGACGTCTTATTTATATCAGCACCACTGGCGTTTACGGGGATCATAAGGGGGCTAAGGTGGTGGAGAGTACGCCAGTGAGACCTCAAAGTGAGCGAGCAAAGCGCCGAGCTGATGCTGAGCAAGTATTGCGTCTATGGGCGCCAGCCCATGGGGTAGCTTTAACTATTCTCAGGGTGCCTGGCATCTATGCGCTAGATCGTTTGCCAATTGAACGTATTCAGTCGCGCACGCCGACATTATTGGCAACCGAGGATGCGTACTCAAACCATATTCAGAGCGATGATTTGGCTAGGCTCATTTGTGCGGCGGTGTATCACGGCAAGCCTCAAAGAGTAATCAATGTCTGTGATGGTGGCGAATCAAAGATGGGAGATTATTTTGATGAAGTGGCTGATGCCTTTGGGTTGGAGCGTCCACCACGATTGCCTGCTGCAGAAGTCGAAAAAATAGTTTCTCCAATGTTATGGTCTTTTATGAGCGAGTCTCGACGTGTCGGTAATGAACGACTCAAAGAGCTGAAAACACCGCTACGCTACCCTAGCGTAACGCAGTTTTTGAAAACTATTTCCAAGAATCCTTAAGTCCAACAGTGCGGTTAAAGACTGGGGCACCAGGTTTTGAGTCCACTTGATCGGCAACAAAATATCCATGTCGCTCAAACTGAAAACGCTCTTCTGCTTTAGTGTCTTTCATGCAAGGCTCTAAATAAGCAGTAATAGTTTGTTTTGAGTTTGGATTGATAGCATCTAAAAAATTTTTATCACCACTATCGGGATGTGGGTCGCTAAAGAGGTGATCATATAAACGAACTTCTGCGGGGATCGCTTCCGCAGCGCTTACCCAATGAATATTGCCTTTAACTTTGTAATTGTTTGATCCAGGAGTTCCGCTCTTGCTATCGGGAAAGTGAGTAGCATTTACTTGAATAACATTGCCAGCGGCATCGACTTCAAAGCCTGTGCACTCAATCACAAAACCATGACGTAAGCGTACGCGTCCCCCCGCTTGATCACCATTTGGTGGGTAAAGTCTAAAGAAGCCTTTGATGGGTTCCTTCATGAAGTCATCAGCCTCAATCCACAACTCGCGTGTGAAATGAAATTCTCGGTTGCCCCATTCAGGGTGTTGAGGATGGCGTGGTGCTGAGCATGGTTCGCTTGCAGATGAGTCAAAGTTTTCGATAACAAGTTTGAGTGGCTTAAGAACTGCAGTGGCTCTTGGCGCCTTAGTCTCAAGATCATCACGTAAGGCTTGGTCCAGGGTGCTCATATCAATCCAGCTATCTGCCTTGGAGACACCTATTCGCTCGCAGAATAGGCGAATACTTTCAGGTGTGTAGCCTCTGCGGCGAATACCCACAATCGTTGGCATGCGTGGATCATCCCAGCCATCTACATGCTTTTCTTCTACTAATTGCAATAACTTTCGCTTGCTAGTAATGGTGTAGGTCAAGTTGAGACGAGCAAATTCATACTGATGCGGAACGGGATTCTTGAAAACCCCAAGCTCACTTAAGGAGGTAATAATCCAGTCATACAGGGGGCGATTATTTTCAAATTCGAGTGTGCAAATTGAATGTGAAACACTCTCTAATGCATCCGATATGCAATGTGTGAAGTCATACAAAGGGTAGATACACCATTTGTTGCCAGTGCGGTGATGGTCGGTATGACGAATACGATAGACCACAGGATCGCGCATCACAATATTCGGATGCCCCATGTCAATCTTCAGACGCAGGACATGTTCACCGTCTTGATATTTACCGGCACGCATCTCTCGAAATAAGCTGAGGTTTTCAGAGGGGGTGCGGTCGCGATAGGGGCTGTTTTTTCCGGCTTGGCCAAAGTTGCCGCGATTTGTATGAATGTCTTCGGCGGATTGGCTATCAACATAAGCTTTACCATTTTCAATTAGCAGTTCTGCAAAGGCATAAAGCTGATCAAAGTAATCACTTGCATGGTAGAGGTGCGTGCCCCAATCAAACCCAAGCCATTTCACTGCATCCAAAATACTATCAGCGTATTCAACATCTTCTTTTACTGGGTTGGTGTCATCAAGGCGCATATTGCAACGCGCACCACCGGCCTGGGTGTTGTAGTCGTTCGCTAAACCAAAGTTAAGACAAATGCTTTTTGCGTGACCGATATGGAGATAGCCATTCGGCTCTGGAGGAAAACGGGTGATGATTGAAGGAATGGCCTGCCCATTCCTATCGAGCCGATTTTGATACTCACCACTTGCCAAGTCATGATCAATGATCTGACGCAGAAAGTTGGAGGGTTCATTAACCGCGCTGACAGGAGTTTTAGGGGATTTGCTATCTTGAGACATGGAGCCATTGTAGAGAAAACTTGAGCTCTGAAAGAAAAAAGCCCGCAATGACTTGCGGGCCAGATTCAAAATTGCTTTGAATTAGTCTTCTACAAAGGCCTCTTCACGAGTTTTCTTAACTGCTGGTAGCGCCACGATCACAACAAGTAAAGCCGCTGCAATCAATAGGCCAAGCGATAGAGGGCGTGTAAAGAAGGTTGAAAAATCACCACGAGAGAGCAATAGCGCTCTGCGGAAATTCTCTTCCATCATAGGTCCTAGAACGAAGCCCAAGAGTAATGGCGCTGGCTCACAACCAAGCTTGAAGAAGAGGTAACCAATTAAGCCAAAGCCAGCTGTGATGTAGACATCAAATACTGAATTGTTTACGGTAT
>JALRHB010000130.1 GCA_023253245.1 Polynucleobacter sp.
CTGAGCTGTTGGTATCAACTACCACGATCTGTTGGGCAATCCCGTCCAGAGAGGCCAGACAATCGTCCAAATTGGCCTCTTCATTGCGGGTGATGAGTATGACTGATAAGGTGGGCATAATTCATTATATGAATGCTCAAGACCGTACCGCACTAAATCGCTTAATTCAGTATCTCAAGCCCCATATTCGCCTGATTATCGGGTCATTATTAGCCATGGCTCTGGTAGCTGCAGCTGAAACTTCTATCCCAGCCCTGATGAAGCCGCTTCTAGATCGGGGTTTTACAGGGCAGATGAACGATAAGCTATGGCAGGTACCTGTTTTTCTGGTGGGACTGGCGCTTGTTCGAAGTTTGGCTCAGTTTTTGTCAAACTATTTACTTACGCGAGTGATAAATTCAGTGCTTTTGAGATTGCGTGAGCAGATGTTCCAAACATTGCTACATGCCAGCACTACTTTTTTTCAGAAAAATTCAGCTTCAAGCTTAATTAATGCAGTCGTCTTTGAGGTAAATAATGTGCTTTCCATCATGGGGGGCATGTTAATTAGTTTAGTGCGAGATTCTTTGACTGTCGTTGGTCTTATCGGTTACCTGATTTACTTAAACTGGAAATTGACACTTGTTGTGTTAATTATTTTCCCAATCATCGCTTTTGTGATGAGTAAGATCAATAAGCGTTTGAGATCACTGAATCGAGAACAGCAAACGATGACGAGTGAGCTAGCGTACATTGTTGAGGAATCAGCGGCTGGCTACAAGATTGTCAAAGTGCATGGCGCAGAAGAGTACGAGATGCAACGCTTTATGAATAAGGCTGAGCGTTTGCGTCAGTTTGCTATGAAGTCTGCTGTTGCCGGCGGTCTAAACCAGCCTATTACTCAGTTAATCGCATCGATGGCGCTCTCCATAGTCTTGGTGATTGCCTTGATGCAATCGGCTGCCGAGGGTACAACAGTCGGTGGATTTGCGGCGTTTATTACGGCAATGATGTTGGTGATCTCTCCCATTAAGCATTTGGCTGACATTAATCAGCCTCTTCAGCGAGGCCTAACGGCTGCTGAAATGATCTTTAACTTAATGGATCAACCTTTCGAAGAGGATGATGTTCGTAAAGAAAGTATGAGGCCTCTTGAAAAGGCGAAGGGTGCAATCCGTTTTGAAAATGTGGGCTTTTCTTATCAGCAGGAAGTGGGCCGTAAAGATGCGCTCTCTAATGTTAATTTGAATATTAAGCCCGGTGAAGTTGTTGCCTTTGTTGGACCATCCGGTGGCGGTAAATCAACTCTTGTGAATTTACTTCCAAGATTTTTTCAGCCTACAAGTGGGCACATTTATCTAGACGATATTCCGCTAGAAGAGATTGTGCTTGCGGACTTACGCAAACAAATAGCTTTTGTGAGTCAGGACGTGATTTTATTTAACGATAGCATTGCAGCCAATGTGGCTTATGGTGCAGTAGGCTCAGAAGGTATTGATCGTGGTCGGGTGATTGAGGCGCTTGAGGCAGCTAATTTATCTGCCCTGATGAGAGAGTTGCCTGAAGGAATTGATACCCAAATTGGAGACAATGGCAATCGATTATCAGGAGGTCAACGTCAACGTCTGGCTATCGCCCGTGCGATCTATAAAGATGCGCCAATTTTGATTTTAGATGAGGCTACATCAGCCCTTGATTCTGAGTCCGAGCGTCAGGTGCAGGATGCATTAGAGCGCTTAATGGTGGGCAGAACTACTCTCGTTATCGCGCACCGCCTATCAACGATTGAGCATGCCAATCGAATTGTAGTTCTAGAGCATGGTCGGGTGATTGAAAACGGTTCACACGACGAGTTGATCATCAAAGATGGTCTCTATGCCAATCTACATCGCATTCAATTTTCAAATGCGTAATAACTTCGATATTAATTAGCTCAACACAATATCGTATTGCTCTTGGCGAAAGCTACTTTCAGCTTGGAGTTTAATAGGCTTATTAATAAAATCGCCAAGTTGCGCCAAGAATTGATTCTCTTCCTCAAGGAAGAGGTCTATCACGTCAGGGGCTGCAACAATCCTAAATTCACGAGGATTAAATTGGCGGTGCTCACGAACAATTTCTCGCAAAATTTCATAACAGATAGTTTGAGCAGTTTTGACTTCCCCTTTACCTTGACAAGTAGGGCAGGGTTCACAAGTAATATGAGCTAGAGATTCGCGTGTACGCTTACGCGTCATTTCTACTAGGCCTAGAGATGAGAATTCACTAACAGAGGTGCGAGCGTGGTCGCGTTCTAAGTTGCGCTTGAGTTCATTTAAGACAGATTCTTGATGATCTTTACTTAACATATCAATGAAATCGATGATGATGATGCCACCCAAATTACGCAGCCGTAATTGACGAGCAATCGATTGAGCTGCTTCTAGGTTGGTCTTAAATACAGTGTCGTCTAAATTTCGAGCGCCTACATAACTGCCGGTATTAACATCAATGGTTGTCATTGATTCGGTTTGATCAATCATGAGGTAGCCGCCAGATTTAAGGTCAACTCTTCTACCAAGTGCTTTATTGATTTCAGCATCTACATCAAATAGATCAAACAAGGCTCGCTCACCTCGATGCAATGTCAGCTTCTCAAGAAGGTTGGGCATATAGAGTGCTGCAAAGCTCTTTAGCTTTTCAAAGTTCTCTGCTGAGTCAACACGAATCTGCGTAGTTTGTTCGCCAGCAATGTCTCGTAGTACTCGCTCAGCAAGGCTCAAGTCTTGATAAAGCAAACTTGGTGCAGGCTGATGGTTGACGGCCTCCCGAATTCTCTCCCAAGTGGTGCGCAGATAATGTAAGTCATGCTCTAGTTCGGTGTTGCTGGCATCTTGAGCGCTTGTGCGCACAATAATGCCACCCTTTTCATCTGTGGGCATGAGACTTGCTAGACGAGCTTTAATGGCCTCACGCTCTTCGGGTTGATCAATTCTTTGGGAGACGCCAATGTATTTTTCAGAGGCGGTATCGGTTCCGGCGGGTGGCAAATAAACTAAATTACGCCCAGCAATGCTCAGCTGAGTTGTGAGGCGGGCGCCTTTAGTTCCCAAAGGATCTTTGAGTACCTGCACCAACACATTCTGCCCCTCAAAGAGCAGCTTTTCAATTTGGGCTTGCGGATTATTTTGAGTGATGTCTGCCACATGCATAAACGCAGTTCTCTCGAGACCGATTTCAATAAATGCAGATTGCATTCCTGGGAGAACTCGCACGACTTTGGCTAGGTAGATATTCCCAACAATGCCACGTTGACGAGTACGCTCAATCTGTAGCTCTTGCACAGCGCCTTGTTGAATAAGTGCAACCCGTGTTTCTTGCGGAGTGATATTAATTAGAATTTCTTCATTCATGTGCGGGTAACTTTAGCAAAATCCAATAATTGACTTACTTCAAAAATAGGTAGCCCCATGATACCGCTATAACTGCCCTTAATTGAGGGGATGAATGCACTCCCACGACCTTGAATGCCATAAGCTCCAGCCTTCCCAAATGGCTCGCCGCTAGCAATATAGCCCATGATTTGTTCCTCGGTAAGGTGTGCAAATTCCACTTCAGATGTTTGTACTAAGCAAAGCGGCTTATCTTGCGGGTT
>JALRHB010000131.1 GCA_023253245.1 Polynucleobacter sp.
GTGGCAAGGTAGAGTTTCGTGCCGCTTGGCGAGTCAATGCCGGCTCCTCAGGGGCTGCTAAGCCTAACCCGCATGCATTGGGGACACTCAATCAAGATCGCTTGGATGCGCTCTATACCCTTCAAGAAAAAGCTCAGCTAGCCTTTCCTCAGGCTGAAGGCCTGCGAATGGCAGACATCTTGCGCTGGCCTGGGGTGGTTTCTGAGCCCAGAGGCGAGGAGGATGGCTGGATTTCAGGAACTTTAGATGCTGCCCAAGCAGCCTTGGCAGTCTTAGTTGATAGTCGTCATGCCGAAGGCCAAGCGTTGGTTAAAGTTCTAACTAACATCACTGCCAAGATGCGTGAGATCGTCAATACCATTGAGCCAAGAGTTCCTGAGTATGTCGCTCAATACCAAGAGAAACTCACTGAGCGCTTGGCCGAAGCTTTGCTTGCTCAAGAGCAGGGAAAATTAAACGGTGGGGCTGGTAACGAGTTAATGGATCGTATTCGTCAAGAGGTAGTGCTCTATGCTGTCCGCATTGATGTCGCAGAAGAATTCGCTCGCCTAAAAACTCATCTTCAGGCAGTGGATACTGCACTTGCTGGCAAAGGCCCTGTAGGTAAGCGTTTGGATTTTTTGATGCAGGAGCTCAATCGCGAGGCAAACACTTTAAGCTCTAAGTCTGTCTCAGAAGAGTGCACGCAAGCGGCATTAGAACTAAAGCTGTTAATTGAGCAAATGCGCGAGCAAGTACAAAATTTAGAGTAGATTTAGGGCCAATATTACTTATTGATGCAATGACAGTTACCCCAAAAACTATTAAACCTAATCTCACACCTGCTTACCAAGGTAGCATGCTGATGATTGTTGCGCCATCTGGAGCTGGGAAGTCATCTCTAGTGAATGCTCTATTGCTTGAAGATCCAGCACTCAAATTATCTTTATCGACCACAACCCGAGCGCCACGCCCCGGGGAGGTGGATGGCAAAGATTATCGTTTTGTTTCAAAAGAGGACTTTATTGCAGAGCGCGATCAAGGAAATTTCTTGGAATATGCTCAGGTGCATGGCAATTTCTATGGAACATCGAGGGCTTGGATTGAAGCGCAAATGAAAACTGGACGAGATGTCTTGTTGGAGATTGACTGGCAGGGCGCGCAACAGATTAGGCAGATGATTCCTGAGGTTCAGTGGATCTTTATCTTTCCACCCTCACTTGAAGCGCTTGAAGAGCGTTTGCGCAAAAGAGGGCAGGATGACGAGGCTACCATTCAGCGACGCTTGGCCGCAGCTCATATAGAACTCCAGCATGCCCACGAAGCGGATTTCATCGTGGTGAATGATGATTTTGAGCAGGCTTTGACGGATTTGCGTCATGTGGTCGCCGCCAGTCGTCTTCGCTCTGGCCCCATAATGGCTCGTAACCCAGCGCTTTTAAGACGTCTTGGAGTCTAATCAGTTATCCTATAGGTATTAAAAGCAAAATTAGGTGAGTTCAGCATGGCCCGTATTACTGTAGAAGATTGTTTAAAAACTATCCCCAATCGTTTTGAGCTAGTATTGGCCGCCACTTATCGTGCACGTCAATTGGTTCAAGGTCACTCCCCACGTGTTGAGTCCAGAGATAAAGCAACTGTTGTTGCCTTGCGTGAAGTTGCTGCTGGTGTAACTGACCGTGACATGCTGACCAAGGTACCTTTGTAATCTAGGGGTTCCGGTGTGGAGCTCCCCTTAGGTAACCTCGACACATCGAAACCTCAAGGTCAGGTCTCGTCTAAAGAGATCAAAAGTAACGATAAATCTTCCATCATCGCTACTTTGTTGGCTCAATCTAGCCGACATTTATTTGGGCCTACTTCCGCCCCAACTCTCCCGCTAAAACACCAAGTTGTTTCTATAGAGGGTCTAGTTTCTAAATTAGATTACCTCAAGGCGGATGAGGTTGCTTTAATCAAGAAAGCATTTCAGTTTTCGGATGCTGCCCATTTGGGTCAATATAGGCATAGCGGTGAGCCATACATTACACACCCAGTGGCAGTTGCAGAGTTATGTGCCACTTGGCGCTTGGATGCCGCATCAATCATGGCAGCCCTATTGCATGATGTGATTGAGGATACGGGTTGCACCCAAGCAGATTTGGTAGAAAAGTTTGGTCCAAAAGTTGCCGAGTTGGTTGAAGGTCTGACTAAGCTCGATAAATTAGAGTTTCAGAGTCATGCTGAAGCGCAAGCAGAAAGCTTTCGCAAAATGTTCATGGCCATGGCGCGAGATGTTAGGGTGATTTTGGTCAAGCTGGCAGACCGAACACATAACATGCGCACGCTAGATGCTGTGCCGATGGAAAAGCGCCGCCGGGTGGCAGCTGAGACGCTAGAAATTTATGCCCCGATTGCTCATCGTCTTGGCCTCAATGTTATTTATCGAGATCTCCAAGACTTGAGTTTCCGCTACTCGATGCCAATGCGTTTTCGGGTAATCGAGGGTGCTGTGAAGCGGGCACGCGGCAACCGCAAAGAAATGGTCGAGAAGATTCTGCAAAACACCCGCATGACTTTTGCAAAAGCCAATTTAGAGGTGGATTTGCAGGGGCGCGAAAAAACCCTTTACAGCATCTATAACAAAATGCGCAGCAAGCACTTAAGTTTTTCTCAAGTACTTGACGTTTACGCTTTCAGAGTGACGGTGCATTCCATCGATGAATGCTATCGCGCATTGGGCTTATTGCACTCTCTCTATAAACCGATGCCAGGAAAATTCAAGGATTACATTGCTATTCCTAAGCTCAATGGCTATCAATCTTTGCATACCACCTTATTAGGCCCATCAGGTGTGCCAGTTGAGTTCCAGATTCGCACTAGTGATATGCATGCCGTTGCAGAGGCGGGTGTTGCAGCCCATTGGGCATACAAGGATGGCTCTCCAGATATGAGTGAGGTGCAAAATCGTGCGCATCAATGGTTGCAATCGTTGATTGATATTCAGGATAGTAGTGGCGATTCTCAAGAATTTCTGGAGCACGTCAAGATTGATTTGTTTCCAGACGCTGTTTATGTTTTCACGCCAAAAGGTCAGATTAGAGCTTTGCCTCGTGGAGCAACTGCTCTAGATTTTGCTTATTCAATCCATAGCGATCTGGGCAATACTTGTGTCGCCGTCAAGATTAATGGCATGCAATTACCTTTGCGAAGCGAGCTAAAGAATGGGGACATTATTGAGGTGGTTACCTCAGCCAACTCCCAGCCCAATCCCGGTTGGTTGGCCTTCGTCAGAACGGGCAAGGCACGCGCTGCCATTCGACATTCTTTGAAAACAAAACATTATGCTGAATCGCTGCAATTGGGCGAGCGTTTGTTAGCCAGCGCTTTGCGTCAGCAAGGTGTGGATGCTGGACTTTTATCTTCTGAGATATGGGAAAAGCTATTGCATTGGACGGGGGATAAAACTCGTGAAGAGGCTTGTGTCAACATTGCCTTAGGGCGTAGATCGGCGCAAGAGCTGGCAATTCGTCTGAAGATCTTGATTGATGAGGAGGGTGGATCAGAGCAAATGCGTTTAGGAGCCTCTGATTGGGTTTCTCCACAACAAGAGATCACTTCGCATCACCAGCGCCAAGCTAT
>JALRHB010000132.1 GCA_023253245.1 Polynucleobacter sp.
TGGTATTTTGACTTTAAATGCAGATTTGCACTGCCATTCCGTGGTTTCTGATGGCACTTTGACTCCTGAGGAGTTAGCGCAGCGCGCTCGTGCAAACGGCGTCCAGATCTGGGCCTTGACTGACCATGATGAATTAGGTGGCCAAGAGAGAGCGCTGGCAGCGGCAACCGATCTAGGAATTCAATATCTTTCTGGTGTCGAAATCTCAGTGACTTGGATGAAGCATACGATTCATATTGTTGGCTTAGGGATTGACGCTGAACATGCCGGGATCATAGAGGGCTTAAAGCGAACTCGTGAAGGTCGCGGCAATCGCGCTAAGCTGATGGCGGAGCAATTACTTAAGGCCGGCATTCCAGGGGCTTATGAAGGAGCACTTCATTTTGCCGGCAATCAAGAATTAATTTCCAGAACTCATTTTGCTCGTTATTTAGTGGAGCAGGGAGTCTGTCGTGATACTGAGCAAGTCTTTAAAAATTATCTCGTTGAGAATAAGCCTGGTTATGTTCCGCACCTTTGGGCAACTCTGGATGATGCTGTTGCATGGATTAAAGGTGCGGGCGGTGTTGCAGTCATTGCCCATCCTGGCCGCTATAAACTTAACTCTTTGCAAATGGAAGAGCTCTATAAGCACTTTAAAGACATCGGCGGGCTTGGTATTGAGGTAATTACGGGTAGTCACACCCCAAACCAGTATCAAACTTACGGCAAGATTGCGCAGCATTATGGTTTCTTGGCCTCTCGGGGGTCTGATTTTCATGACCCCGAAGAAAGCTATATTGATTTAGGAACTTTGCCAGATTTGCCAGATCATTTAACGCCAATATGGTCACTTTTTCACTAAGCATATATCGCCTAATACATAATCCACCAAACCCCACTAAAGAAGAAAATTAAGATGTTTGCAGAACGCGTTCTCTCTGGCATGCGACCGACTGGTAGCTTGCACCTTGGCCATTACCATGGAGTGCTTAAGAACTGGGTGCGCTTGCAGTCAGAGTATCCTTGCTTTTTTTTCGTGGCCGACTGGCATGCATTAACCACACACTATGAAACTCCAGACGTCATTGAGCAGTCTGTTTGGGATATGGTGATTGATTGGCTTGCCTCTGGTGTTGATCCAAATCAGGCAACCTTGTTTATTCAAAGCAAAGTTCCAGAGCATGCAGAATTATTTTTGCTGCTATCAATGGGTACGCCTTTGGGTTGGCTTGAGCGGGTGCCAACTTATAAAGATCAGATTGAAAAGCTTAAAGAAAAAGATTTGCAGACCTATGGCTTTTTAGGCTATCCACTATTGCAGGCTGCGGATATTTTGATTTACAGGGCCCAGTTTGTACCCGTAGGTGAAGATCAAGTGCCTCACGTAGAGATGACTCGTGAAGTGGCTCGGCGCTTTAACTATCTCTATGGCCGCGAGCCCGGCTTTGAAGAAAAAGCTCTGGAGGCTGTTAAAAAGCTCGGTAGTAAACGTGCCAAGATGTATGCTGAGTTGCGCTTAGCATTTCAGGAGCGAGGTGATGAGGAGGCTTTAGAGCAAGCAAAAGCCTTATTACAAGACGCGCAAAGCCTTTCTATGGCCGACAGAGAAAGATTATTTGGCTTTTTAGAAGGTGCTCGAAAAATTATCCTGCCGGAACCTCAAGCCCTGCTCACAAGCGCATCTCGTATGCCCGGAATTGATGGGCAAAAGATGTCCAAATCCTATGGCAATACGATTAGCATTAGACAGACTCCTGAAGAAGTCATTCGCTCAATTCGCACCATGCCAACTGATCCTGCGCGAGTTCGCAGAACAGATCCCGGCGATCCTGCACGTTGTCCAGTATGGCAGTTACATACCGTATATTCTGATGAAAAAACCAAAGCTTGGGTGCAAAAAGAGTGTCAATCAGCTGGCATTGGTTGTCTAGAGTGCAAGCAGCCGGTGATCGATGCCATCTTGGCCGAGCAGCAGCCTATGTTTGAGCGCGCGCAAAAATATTTGGATGACCCAAGCTTGTTGCGCTCCATCATTGCTGATGGTTGCGATAAGGCTCGTAAGGTGGCTCAAGAGACAATGCGTGAGGTTCGTGAAGCGATGGGCTTAGATTACGATTGAGCGAGATTCCGATGCTCAATCACGTTCCTATTGATAGTCCATCACCATGGGTCAAGCGCTTTGCAAGGACGATTCCTCATGGCGGACTTGTTCTTGATCTAGCTTGTGGGGCAGGACGTCATTCGAGTTTTCTGGTTAGTTTGGGGTATTCGGTTCTAGCGGTTGATCAAGACATTAGCGCCGTAAAAAGTCTACAAAATCCCAATATAGAGGCATCTGAGCTCAATTTGGAGGCTTCTCAATGGCCTTTGGATGGGCGGACTTTTTCGGGGATTGTGGTGACCAACTACCTATATCGTCCTTTTTTAGATCGACTACCCAAAATGTTGCTTGAGAATGGTGTTTTGATCTACGAAACCTTTGCCCTTGGAAATGAACGCTTTGGCAAACCCTCAAACCCCAATTTCCTTTTAAGGGAGGGGGAATTACTCGATTTAGCTGAACAATTTTCTCTTAAAGTACATGCCTATGAGGATATTTATGTCGATCAACCAAAGCCTGCCAGAATTCAGAGGATTTGTGCTGTAAAAGGGCATTTAAACCAGGACATTCCGTTACAATTTGACAGTTAATTTAGCCAAAAATCGGTACATATTCGGTGATAAATACAGTTCAACCCGCAGAAAGCAAAAAGACCATTGCTGGCAGCATGCCGGCCATTGTGACCCCGATGTTTGAGGATGGCGGTCTAGATTTCAAGGCTTTACGTTCTTTGTTGGATTGGCATGTTGCAGAAGGTTCTGATGGCATTGTGATCGTGGGTACTAGCGGTGAATCTCCTACAGTTTCGGTAGAGGAGCACTGTGAGCTTATTAAAGTGACTGTTGACCATATTGCCGGACGAATCCCGGTTATTGCGGGTACTGGCGGCAATTCCACCACTGAGGCTATTGAGCTCACCCAGTATGCAAAATCTGTGGGGGCAGATGCTAGCCTTCAAGTTGTACCTTATTACAACAAGCCAACCCAAGAGGGTATGTATGCCCACTTTAAGAAAATTGCAGAGTCAGTAGATTTGCCTGTTATTTTGTATAACGTACCTGGAAGAACCGTTGCTGATTTAGCAGGTGAGACTGTGGTTCGTTTAGCCTCTGTTCCTGGAATTATTGGCATTAAAGACGCGACCGGCAGTATCGAGCGTGGCACTCTATTGCTGGCAGATCTGAAGCGCGCTGGACATCAAAATTTTTCTGTGTTTTCGGGAGATGATCTGAGTGCAGCCCTCTTAATGCTGATGGGTGGTAAAGGTAATATCTCAGTGACGGCAAATATTGCTCCACGTTTAATGCATGAACTTTGTCAGGCAGCCATGTCCGATGATGTGGCCAAGACCCGGGCCATTCAATACCAATTATTGGCAGTTCACAAGGCTATGTTCACCGAGGCAAATCCAATACCAGTGAAATGGGCCCTTCACGAAATGGGGAAAATCACCACAGGTATTCGTTTGCCTTTAACTCCTTTGAGTGT
>JALRHB010000133.1 GCA_023253245.1 Polynucleobacter sp.
TATGCAACGTGATCCCCAAACCATGCAATTTGATCCCCACTATCAAGATGTGATTGCTGAGGTGAGTTTATTTCTAGAAGACCGAGCAAGCTTATTAAAAGAACATGGCGTTGCTCAAAATCGCATAGCCATTGATCCTGGTTTTGGTTTTGGTAAGAGCTTGGAACACAACCTTGCCATGCTGTCGCAGTTTCAGCAATTCTCAAAACTAGGTTATACCGTTTTAGCTGGCATCTCCCGAAAATCAATGTTGGGTAAATTGACTGGGCGGGAAGCCAATGAACGGTTAGCGCCAAGTGTTGCCGCTGCGATTCTAGCTGCAGATCAGGGTGCCCGCATTATTAGAGTCCATGATGTCCCTGAAACGGTAGACGCCCTCAAGATATGGGCAGCGGTTCAGCGGTAAACAATCGATCTAGCGATCTAGATAGCCACAAGTTTTATAATCAAACCCATGAAAAAACAATACTTTGGAACTGATGGCATTCGAGGTGAAGTGGGCCAGTTTCCAATTGTTCCTGAGTTTATTACTCGTCTTGGATATGCTGCTGGCAAAGTCTTGGTAGGCAACGCCAAGCCAGGTGAGCGTTGCAAAGTATTGATTGGTAAAGATACCCGTATTTCTGGATATTTATTGGAGGCTGCTTTAGAGGCCGGCTTTGCTGCTGCCGGTGTTGATGTCATGTTGTGTGGGCCTATGCCAACACCTGGAGTTGCTTATCTCACCAAAGCGTTACGCTTATCGGCTGGAGTGGTGATTTCTGCCTCTCATAATCCATACCAAGATAACGGTATCAAATTCTTCTCAGCCGAAGGCGGCAAACTAACCGATGAGTTTGAGCTAGAGATCGAAGCTCAGCTTGACAAGCCTATGGGTTGTGTTAGCTCTAAAGAGCTCGGTAAGGCATTTCGCATTGATGATGCTGCCGGCCGTTATATTGAATTTTGTAAGTCCACTTTTCCTGGGGAGTTAAATCTCAAAGGGATGAAGTTGGTAATTGATTGCGCTAATGGCGCTGCATACCATATCGCGCCTCATGTATTCCATGAGCTTGGCGCTGAAGTGATTGCCATTGGGGTGCATCCTGATGGCAGAAATATAAATGATGGCTGCGGTGCTACCGCACCAACTTCACTCATTGAAAAAGTCAAAGAAACTAAAGCTGATCTTGGCATTGCCTTAGATGGCGATGCAGATCGTTTGCAGATGGTAGATGCTTCAGGTAGGTTGTTTAATGGCGATGAACTGTTATACGTTCTTGCAAAAGATCGCCTTGCACGAGGGGAAAAGTTAGGTGGAGTAGTCGGCACCCTAATGACTAATCTCGCTGTTGAAAATGCTATTAAAGCATTGGGTATTGAATTTGAGCGGGCTAATGTTGGCGATCGTTATGTGCTGGAATTGCTTAAGCAAAAGGGCTGGTTGATTGGCGGTGAAGGGTCAGGCCATCTACTGTGCTTAGATCGACATACAACAGGTGATGGCACGATTGCAGCCTTACAGGTTTTGGCAGCGATGAGTCAAAACCAGCAGAGCTTGGCCCAATTACTTAACGCAGTTACGCTATTCCCTCAGGAGCTAGTCAATATCAAATTCAAAACTGGCTATGATTGGAAGTTGGATAGTGCGCTGCAATCTCAGATTGCAGCTGTAGAGGCAGATCTCAAGGGCAGGGGCAGGGTGCTTATTCGGGCTTCAGGGACGGAACCGGTCCTCAGAGTGATGGTGGAGACAGTTGATCCATCGGTGGCGCTAAGTGCTGCCAAGAGTATTGCGAATTTAGTACAATCTGCATAAGTCTATGAATTATATGGATTATTTTTTCAATTAATTGACTGTCATAAAAGAGTCATAGTCCATCCGTATCGTTTAGTTATCGCAATGTTGCGTGAACTTAACGAGGATCAATCCACATGAAATCATTCTTGAAAAAAGCGCTTGTTGTTGGTGCTATTTCATTGGCTCCAGTTGCTTATGCTGCTGATATTACGGGGGCGGGCGCAAGCTTTCCTTACCCTGTTTATGCAAAATGGGCTGAGGCATTTCAAGCTAAGACTGGCTCAAAATTAAACTATCAATCTATCGGATCCTCCGGTGGTATCAAGCAAATCAAAGCTAAGACAGTTGATTTTGGCGCATCAGATAATCCAGTTAAATTTGAGGCTTTGGAGAAAGATGGCTTGGTTCAATTTCCAGCAATTATTGGCGGTGTTGTTCCTGTTCTCAACGTGGATGGCGTTGCCCCTGGACAGCTGAAGTTATCTCCAGATACCTTATCTGACTTATTTCAAGGTGCAATTACCAATTGGAACGATAAGCGTATCGTTCTTAACAATCCTGGTTTAAAACTTCCAAACTTGCCGGTAACAGTTGTTCATCGTGCTGACGGTTCAGGTACAACAGCCATTTTCACCAACTACCTCTCTAAGGCAAGCAGCAATTGGAAGGAAGCGGTTGGAGAGGGTGCTTCAGTCAAGTGGCCTGCAGCCTCATCCGTAGGTGGCAAGGGTAATGAAGGTGTTGCTGCAAACGTATCTCGGGTAAAAGGTGCGATTGGTTATGTTGAGTATGCCTACGCCAAAAAGAATAATATGACTTTTGCGCAGCTCAAAAATCATGATGGCCAGTTTGTTATGCCGGATGATTCAACATTTGCTGCTGCAGCTGCTGGCACTGATTGGTCAAAAATTCCAGGTATGGGCACATTCATTACAAATGCACCAGGTGCTAAATCATGGCCAATTACTGGCGCATCTTTCATCTTGATGTACAAGAACCCAGAGAACAAAGCGAACTCCGCTGAAGTTTTGAAATTCTTTGATTTTGCTTTCAAAGAAGGAAAGAAGATGGCATTGGATCTACAATATGTTCCATTACCGGACTCAACTACAGACTATATTCGCAAAAATGTTTGGTCGCAGATTGCTAATAAGTAATGGTTAGATTGAATTTTTAGTCTTAACATCGAAACAGCTCCGCTACTTGCGGGGCTGTTTTGATATTTATCAATTCTCAATATGAATCAATCAACGGAATCACATTCAGCGCCAACAACTCAAGCACTTCAGATTGCTAAGTTACAACGTCTTCAAGACTTTTTGTTCCACGGTGTAACGCAATTTTTTGCTATCTCTGTTTTGCTTGTGCTTGTTGGCATCATCATCTCCTTGATAATTAATGCATGGCCAGCTCTAAGTCAATTTGGAATTGGATTCTTTTTTACTAAAGAATGGGATGTTGTCAATGATGAATTTGGCGGCTTAATTGCCATCTATGGCACTCTAGTAACATCTTTGATTGCATTGCTTATTGCTGTTCCATTGAGTTTTGGTATCGCTGTATTTTTGACGGAGCTTTGTCCAACACAATTGCGCAGACCACTTGGTACTGCGATTGAGTTATTGGCGGCTGTACCTTCGATTATTTACGGAATGTTTGGTTTGTTTGTATTTGCTCCTTTATTTGCTGAATATATTCAGCCGGCTTTAGCTGCGACATTAGGGCAAATTCCTGGTTTGGGCATTCTATTTTCGGGCGCATTCAATGGTATTGGTATTCT
>JALRHB010000134.1 GCA_023253245.1 Polynucleobacter sp.
CTCTGCTAGTAGCGAAGAAGAGGCTCAGCCTTTCTATGTAAGTGCACCATATGGAATTATCTTGGCACATAACGGCAATTTGACTAATGCGCCAAGTTTAAGGGTGGAGATGGCGTATCGTGATCGTCGTCACATTAATACCAGCTCTGATACAGAAGTATTGCTGAACGTCTTGGCTGATGAATTACAAAAAGAAACAAATAGCGTGGCTTTAGATGAAGGCGCTATGTTTAATGCGGTAACTCAGGTTACCAAACGTGTAAAAGGTTCATACGCAGTTGTATCTCTGATTGCCGGTTATGGCTTATTAGCGTTTCGTGATCCCTTTGGTATTCGTCCGCTTTGTATTGGCCGTATTGATACACCGAAAGGCCCAGAATGGATGATTGCCTCAGAATCCGTGGCCTTAGAGGGTTTAGGCTTTACATTTGTGCGCGATGTTAATCCTGGTGAGGCGATTTACATTGATATAGATGGTAATTTTTACTCTCGTCAATGCGTTCCAGATGCTGTGCTGACACCATGTATTTTTGAGTATGTTTATATGGCTCGTCCCGATTCCACGATTGATGGCGTTACAGTCTATAACGTCCGCATGCGTATGGGTGACTACCTTGCCGAAAAAATTCTCAAGGAAACAATTCCCGGGGAGATTGATGTGGTCATGCCAATACCTGACTCCAGTCGTCCTGCGGCAATGCAAGTGGCCAAGCGTCTAGGCGTTGATTATCGCGAAGGTTTTTTCAAGAACCGTTACATCGGTCGTACATTTATTATGCCGGGTCAAGCGGTTCGCAAAAAATCTGTTCGTCAAAAACTTAACGCCATGCGCATCGAGTTTAAGGATAAAACCGTTTTAATTGTGGATGATTCTATTGTTCGCGGAACCACCTCATTTGAGATCGTGCAGATGGCTCGTGAGTCGGGCGCTAAGAAGGTCATTTTTGCTTCTGCTGCGCCACCAGTTAGGTTTCCGAATGTTTATGGCATTGATATGCCGACACGTAGTGAATTAGTTGCTTACGGTCGTACCGATGAAGAGATCAATAAATTGATTGGGGCAGACCAATTGATCTATCAAAGCATCGAGGATATGAAACAGGCCGTAAAGGATGTGAATCCCCATATTCAGAACTTTGAGGCTTCCTGTTTTGACGGGCACTATATTACTGGTGATATCACTGAATCCTATTTGGATGCGCTTGAGGCCGCTAGAAATAGCACTGAAGCCAAGGCTGATCGTCAAAGAGACTCCAGTGATTTCGCTCGCTCACAGCTCCATCTTCACTTAGCAACCGAAGATTAAAAGCATCTTAGGGTTTATTGGAGATGGGACGGCTGAGTAGAATTTTGAATTCGGTGTCAAAATAGCGCAATGAAGAGCAAAATATCCCGCAAAAAACCTGATTTCTCAAAGCTGGCGCCTGAGACTGTTGCTGTGCGCTCTGGCACTCGTCGAACAGCTGAGTATCAAGAGCACTCTGAAGCATTATTTTTAACGTCAAGCTTTTGCTTTGACAGTGCAGAGTTGGCGGCCGATGGTTTCGCTCATGCCGATCAAGGCTTTATCTACTCCCGCTTTACTAATCCTACTGTGAGCATGTTTCAAGATCGCCTGGCTGCACTTGAGGGTGGTGAAGCATGTATCGCTACCTCCTCAGGTATGGCTGCAATTTTGACGATGGCTATGTCTCATCTGCAAGCGGGTGACCATGTTGTTTGCTCACGTTCGGTATTTGGCGCAACGATTCAACTATTTAGCAATATTTTGGGTCGCTTTGGGATTACCACAACTTATGTTGATTTATCAGATACCAAAGCTTGGCAAAATGCAGTTCAAGAAAATACCAAACTTTTTTATTTGGAAACACCTTCTAATCCACTAACCGAGATTGCTGACATCAAGGCAATCTCTAAGGTTGCAAAAAAAGCTAAAGCGCTTTTTGCGGTGGATAACTGCTTCTGCACGCCAGCATTACAAAAGCCCCTCTTGTTGGGTGCTGATGTAGTTATTCATTCTGCTACCAAATATCTCGATGGTCAGGGTAGGGTGGTTGGCGGTGCGATTGTAGGTAGCAATGATTTCATTATGGGCAAAGTATTCCCATACGTGAGAACAGCGGGTCCTACCCTTTCAGCGTTTAATGCGTGGGTATTTTTGAAGGGTCTAGAAACTCTTGAGCTGCGTATGAGGCAGCAAAGTCGCAATGCTTTGGCTCTGGCTCAGTGGCTTGAAAAGCAAACTGGCGTAGAGCGCGTTTACCACCCCGGTTTGAAGTCTCATCCTCAGCACGCATTAGCAATGCGTCAGCAAAAGGAGGGCGGTGCTATTCTTTCTTTTATTTTGAAGGGTGGCAAGAAAGCTGCCTTTAAGCTGATCAACCAAACTAAGCTTTGCTCTATTACGGCTAATCTTGGTGATACTCGAAGCACAATTACTCATCCTGCGACAACTACACATTGCAGGGTGAGTCCAGAAGCGCGTAAAGCTGCCGGTATTACTGATGGTTTGGTGCGTATTGCTGTTGGTCTTGAAAATATTGACGATTTAAAAAATGATCTTGTTGGCGGTCTTCGGAAGTAAGAGGCAGGCATACAAGAAAGTTGCTAATGAGTTTCTCTGATGCCGCCCATTTCTGGAATGAACGCTTTGATAATGAAGAATTCATTTTTGGAAAAGAGCCTAATGAATATCTGGTCCAACAATCAAAGATTTTTATAAAGCCTGGAAGTCAGGTTCTTTGTATTGCGGATGGAGAGGGGCGTAATGGGGTATGGCTGGCTAAACAAGGCATGTCGGTCACGGGTTTTGATGTGTCTAGTGTTGCCTTGGCTAAGGCTAAACAGTTTGCAAAAGATAATCGTGTTGAGGTCTCTTACAGTCTGTCTGATTCAGATAGCTTTGATTGGCAATCTGAGCGCTACGATGCTGTTGTAGCTATCTTTATCCAGTTTGCCGACCCTCAAATGCGCGCTAGAATTTTTCAGCAGATTTTGCAGACCCTTAAACCAGGGGGAATTTTTATCCTCCAAGGTTATACACCTAAGCAGCTTGAATACAAAACTGGCGGCCCATCATTAATTGATCATCTTTATACCGAAGAAATGATTCGTGTTCTTGCGAAAGATTTTGAGATTCTCGATCTTTGTTGCTATGAAAAAGAACTCTCCGAGGGCGCTAGACATTCTGGTATGTCGGCTCTTCTCGGTTTGACTGCAAAAAAATGTTAGATTGTTTTGCTAGAGTGCAATGAAAACCATTGAGATTAAAAGTGCCTGGCAGGGTAAGAGCGATTGCCTATCTTGTTCTATTAGAAGCTCTGCTCTTTTTGCGGAACTCAACGAGGAAGATTTTTCAAAAATTCATGAACCAATAGATGATTTGCGTTTTGAAGCTGGTTCGCAAATTTATGGCCAAGGAGAAACTGCTAATCATTTGTTCACATTGCGCGAGGGCTACATTAAGCTTTTGCATGTAAATTCAGATGGTTCAAGTCGAATCGTTCGCTTGGTTGTGCCAGGTGATTTGTTTGGCATGGAGGCTTT
>JALRHB010000135.1:0-270 GCA_023253245.1 Polynucleobacter sp.
AGTTAAAGCAGACACGGTAAGAAGAACAGCCACAATGGCTTTTTGTGAAGCCAAACTTTATAACGATCAAGGCGAGATTTGCTGTATGGCCACAGGCACTTTTCAATTTATCAAGCGGCTGCCGAGTAAAAACGCAAAAGGGGAGCGAGTCATTAAGCCAGACTTGCGTGAGCGTTAAGCACCTTATGCAGGCAGATTAGAGCCAGGCGTGGTGCTCAAAGCGCCGGTAACAACATCGTGGCCAATTGCGCCATTAGCATCAAAACGTCT
>JALRHB010000135.1:280-3493 GCA_023253245.1 Polynucleobacter sp.
TTTCAACCATCTCAAATTGACCGTCTTTGCGCACTCTGAGTAAGGTGCTTGATCGTGTTCCATAAGATGGTGTTTTGATAAAGGCTGCTGATAGCGCCTTTTCCCAGTCTCTATTGATACCAGTACTGGGAAGTTCGTGGGGGCTAGCTTCATGGGTATCTGCTAACACACGTAAATAATGATCAGCGTTTTTTAACTCACCACAATCCATGGCCAGTACTTGAGCAAAGGCAGCAACACGATGATTAACTTTTGGCCAGGGGGTATCTAACATTGCATTTGAAAGTCCATATACCCCAGGGTTAAGTGCATTTTTAGGAAAGACTTTTCTGGGTCGAATATGTTGACCCATCATTAAACGATTGCTGACCCAGTGCATTTCTGCATTATTAGGATCACTTAAATCTGCCATCAGCAAATTAAATCCGTTGTATTGATCAAATTTTCTGGATTGTTCATTAATAAAAGCATCTGGCCTTTGCTCACTAGCAAGGTAACGTAAAGAGAGTTCACCGCGAGTTCTGGCATCCGGCCTCTTTTCAGATGGAGATCGAACATTGGTAAGGGCTGCAAAACGACCTGACTTAGTAAACCCTAGCCATGTACCTGGACTACCAATAACATCAGCACAATCTCTTCCCGCAAGAATATGTGGATGTTCGGGCCACCAAGAAATCGCCTCGGTATTGCGATCATAAAACTCATCGCGATTAGCTGCTACTACTAAGGGATAGTCAGGATGGGATTTCCAGGCAAATAAAATGAGGCACATATCTTCGTAATAGACCCTTAGATTTCAATGAGTGGATAGGGCAGAGGTTCTATGTTTAATTTTGGTCCACTACTACTCCCAAGATAAATATCACCATCATCTAAAGCATCAAGCTTACACTCCACTTGTAAAAAGATTATTTTGGGATCAAAAGCATCTTGTGCAGCTAACACAACCATTCCACAGGGTTGGGTGCTATCGCCAGAATGAAAAAGCTCACATGCTGGCTTAACGATGTTTGAAGTTTGCGGAGTATTTGCTGTACTGGCTAATTGCAGGCGTCGTTTTATTACTCCCCGATACTGACTTCGCGCAACAATTTCTTGGCCTGGATAACAGCCTTTTTTGAAATCCACTCCAGCCACTGACTCAAAATTGATCATTTGTGGCACAAATTGCTCTTGGGTAGCCAAAACAATGCGTGGAATGGCGCTTTGGATCTCTAAGGTGTTCCAATACCCTAGGCATTGCAAATCTATATCGATATCAATAGAGTTTTTTTTGGAGCAGGCAATGAGTGTCCGCCGATAGGATGTTTGTGCAACAACTACTGGTGGAAGTTGTAGGGCAAAACCATCCTTAGGAATTTCTGGGGCTGAATCAATTTGAGAGCTTGCATAGGAGCCTAATACGACCCACTCATCGGATGCATCCAATATCTTTACCTTAGAACGCAAAACATACATCGATAGCCTTTTAGCAATGCTTGCAGCAATATCTCTTGATATGAATAAGACAAAGCGGTCATCAGATTCTGTGGATTGAGGAAAAAGACTAAGCCAAGCGCTAGCCAATAACCGACCCTTGGGGTTGCAATATCCAACCAAACGCACATCGTTGCTTTGGGCTATTTGACCAGTAAAACAGGGTTTCAGGCCTAACACTGAATTACTGAGCTGGCCTTGTAATAGGGATGCTGCATCAGGGCCTTCAACCATAATGAGCCCCCAATTTGGTAAGGGCGTAAGCCCTTGGGTAGTGGCATCAGTTAAATGGGATGTTTGAGCTGAATTCATCATGAGCTTTTATCATAGCCTGATGCGAAAAAATTTTCAGAAAAATAGACTTTTTGTAGCAAGAGCTAAGCGCAAGTCTTGGCCACAGTATTTTATTTGGATTGTCCTAGCGATTACCCTGTTTTACGGCGCACTTTTTCTTTGGCCAGTTGTTCCATCCGCATCAAATGACCCGAGTTCGCATGCTGGAAGCTATAAAGTGAAAATTGCCTCTCAATCTGGCATAGCTGCCATATCTATGCAACTGTCAGAGCAAGGTATATCGAGCAATAGAGTCATCTTACAGGTCGCTGCTAGAGCGCTTTTCATAAATTCTAAATTAAAGCCTGGCACCTATTTATTCCCGGTTCGAGCTAGCTTAGCTAGCATTTTGCAACAAATGGCTAGAGGAGATCGGGTGCGAGAGAGCATCTCAATTATTCCTGGCATGACCATATGGCAGGTACGGGGTCTTATTGATAGGCATCCAGCTTTAATCCATCAAACTAAAGGCTTGAGCTCTAAAGAATTCTTGGCGGCTCTTAATCTGAGTTATCCGGCTGATGAGGGATTATTTTTTCCGGATACTTATATTTTTGATCCTGATGATGCTGATATTTCAATTTATCGCCGTTCTGCCCAGGCAATGCAAAAACAACTCTCGCAAATTTGGGAAACCAGGCCATTAGATACCCCCCTAAAGACCCCTTATGAGCTCTTAATACTTGCCTCGATTATCGAAAAAGAAACTGGGCGGGCTAGCGATAGATCGATGGTAGCCGCGGTATTTCTCAATCGCCTCAAATTGGGCATGCCTTTGCAGACTGATCCAACCGTAATCTATGGTATTGGCCCAAAATTCGATGGAAATTTACGAAAAGCAGATCTACGCAAAGACAGTCCCTACAATACCTATATGCGCAAAGGCCTTCCTCCAACCCCCATAGCTATACCAAGTAAAGAATCTCTTTTAGCAGCTCTTAATCCTGCTCATACTGATGCGATTTATTTTGTGGCGCGAGGTGATGGGAGCAGCCATTTTTCAAAGACTCTTAAAGAGCATGAAAGTGCTGTAGATCAATATCAGCGCAACCGCAAATCATCCATTCAACCTTCTTCTAAGTGAGCATTATGAGCACATTATTTCCAGGCTATTTCATTAGTTTTGAAGGTATTGATGGAGCAGGAAAGAGCACTCACATTGAGGCCTTTAGCAATCTGATGCGTCAGCGCTATCCCGACCGTGAGGTGGTTGTGACTCGCGAACCTGGTGGCACACCTTTAGGTGAAAAATTGCGCGCTCTATTGCTTGATGTCCCGATGAATTTAGAGACAGAAGCATTACTTATGTTTGCCGCCCGTCGCGAACATATTGCTCAAATTATTGAGCCGGCTTTAAGAGCAGGCAAGATCATCATTTCCGATCGCTTTACGGATGCAAGTTTT
>JALRHB010000136.1 GCA_023253245.1 Polynucleobacter sp.
CAACACTCTCCTCTTTACCATGGCAGGCTTTTGGTCCTGGTACTGAGGGTGGCAAGGCGCTTCCAGAAGTCTGGACCGATAACGCCAAATTCAAAGCGGCAAGCGAAAAAATGCAGCTAGCTGTTGCGAACCTCAATACCGCAGCACAATCTGGCGATCAAGAAGCGATTAAAAAAGCTTTTGGCGCTGCGGGCTCTACCTGCAAAGCTTGTCACGACGACTTTAAGAAAAAATAAATTAGCGCTTAACAAAATAAGCTACAAGCACTGCAATCAGGCTTAGCAGCAATAAAGCATAGCCACGTTGGAAACCTCCGTCTTTGGAGGCGCGACCCAAGTTTGTAGGCAAGCAATTTGCCTCATCGCTTGGGTCGATTTCTTTGTCGCCAATCAACATAGGTTTGATTAAATCTTCACCTTTAAATTTTTGGTAATAGAAGATGGCACAAAGATGAAGTGCAATTACAGCAATGAGAATTTTTTCATTGAAATAATGAATTGAAGTAAGAAACTCCACTGTTCCGCTTGATACGTATTTTGCAAACGGGCCTTCAAAAGAAATATCGTCACTGGTAAACAAACCTGTGATAGCTTGGACACCAACTGTGGTTAGCAAAGCAAGAACCGATAAAGCGCCCAGTGGATTATGTCCCAGGCCTCCAGGAGCTTTTCCCACCAAGTACTGTAGGAGTCTTTGAGGGCTGGGTACAAAATTTATAAAGCGAGCATGGTAGGAGCCAATCACGCCCCAGCAGACTCTGAAAATAACCAGTGTCAGAATGCAATACCCAGAAAAAGCATGCAACTCCATAGCATTCCCACCGATTTTTACTGTAACAAAACTAGTGATGATGCATAAGACCAATAACCAATGGAATAGTCGAATTGGTAAGTCCCAAACGCGAATGTTCTGTTTCATTCTCTAAGAATAAAACATATTGAGGTGTGTAACTGAGTTTATTGAATTTTGGGTATGTCTTTTTGGATAATCTTTAAACCCTCGCGCAAGGCTTCTTGATATCGCTCACGTTCCGCCTTGATTGATTCTGCTGTCCAGGTATAAAAACCCTCACCTGTTTTCATACCAAACTTTCCGCTAGCAATACGATCACTCAAACATTTTGCAATTGTTGGGGAGTTATTGAGAGTAGGGTAAATTGTTGCGCCTCCGGCACCATGCACTTCAAGTCCAGCATGGTCGCGTTGCATCGCCGGACCGGCCGCAATATATCGAAAGCCAAAACCAAAGCGCACTGCCTTATCAATATCTTCCAAGCTAGCGATTCCCTCATCGACCATGGAAAATGCCTCACGGGACAAAGCATGCTGCAAACGATTAGCTAAAAAACCAGGCAAATCTTTTTTCACTGTCACGGGAACCATGCCACATGCCGTCATTAGTCTTGATAGACTCTCGCCCACCATAGGAGAGGTTTTTTCTCCATATACGACTTCAACACATGGGACTAAATGCGCAGGCATAAAAAAATGTAGGCCAATCATGCGCGCTGCTGTTTTCAGGCCCTTGGAGATGTCGCTAATTGGAAAACTAGTGCTATTGCTAGCCAAAACTGCTTCCGGCTTAGCATATCGTTCTAACTTAGCAAATAATTCCTGTTTCAGGTCTAAGCGCTCCGGCACACACTCAATCACCAAGTCAATATCAGCCCAATCAACCTCCTCAAGCGAGCCAGCTACTGACAGCAAATGAATGCGGTGCTCATAACCCAGCTCCGTCATAGTGCTAGAAAAATAGTCTGGCAATAGAGCTCGGCGCTCAGTAGTTGGCTCAACAACCTGAACGGCACAGCCTCCCCGTGCGCAAACTGCAGCAACGTCAGCACCCATAGTGCCTCCACCGACTACAACTACCTTAGTTTCTGCTGGGGTAAATAACATCTCTATTTCTCCTTTGGGGCCATGATAAGGATTACAAATCCTCTTACAATGTTTTCATTATTCCAATAAATAAGTAAGCGAGACATGATCCCAGTCAATTCAGTGCTGCAGGTCGGACAATTTCCAGAAGTAATGCAAATGGTTATTGATCAACGTATTACCCCTGCCCACCTCACAGACCTTCGGGCCGAAATTCCAGCAGGCTCTTTTGAAAGCATTTTGATTCGTTCAAATACCCAATTACCGATTGAACTGCTTGAAAAGCTGCCGCAGATCAAAATGGTGGCTACCTGCGGTGTTGGCTATGACAACCTACCAATTGCCTACTTAAAGCAAAAGGGCATCAAAGCCAGTAACACTCCGGGCGTCTTAAATGACGCAGTATGTGAGTTAGCAATAGGCATGATGTTTGGTCTTTTGCGGCGTATTCCACAAGCTCATGAGTTTGTCAAAAGCAAAGCCTGGTCCAAAGGCCTATTTACCGTAACTACTACGCTTGCCGGTAAGCGCATTGGGATTGTGGGTATGGGCAGAATTGGACAGGATCTTGCCAAGCGTTTGGAGCCATTCAAAGTAGAGATCGCATATACCGGCCCATCCGCAAAAACTCTGCCCTACACTTATCTACCCAATATTAAAGATTTGGCACAAGTAAGCGATGTACTTTTTTTGGCATGCCCTGCCAGTCCAGCAACGGAAAAACTGATTAACGCCGAGATATTAGAAGCCTTGGGACCCCAATCCTATTTAGTTAACATTGCCAGAGGTAGCGTAGTAGATGAAGCAGCTCTTTTAGTTGCACTGCAGCAAAAAAAGATTGCTGGCGCAGCGCTAGATGTATTCGAAAATGAGCCAAATCCTGACGAGAGCTTCTTAAATCTTGATAATGTATTACTGACACCCCATATTGGTAGCGCAACTTCGGAAACTAGACAATTAATGACAAATTTAGCAATTGATAATTTAGAAGCTTTTTATAATCAACAGCCCCTTCTTACAGAAGTACAAAATTAAAATAATGGAGTAAGCATGACTATTTCCCTACACCCTTCAACACTACCAGCAGTCCTTTCGCCAGTTATTACCCCATTTACTGCAGACGGCAGTCCGGACGCAAGAAAATTATTAAAACAGTGTCAGTGGTTAGAGGCGAATGGTGTTGGCCAGGCCATCTTTGGGACAAATTCTGAATCAAACTCCATGTCTGCCCGTCAAAAGATGGACACCTTAACAGCCCTTGTTGAAGGCGGCCTTAATCCAGCTCATATGATGCCAGGGACTGGAGCTACTTCTGTTGATGCTACTGTCACCATGACCCGTCACGCACTTCAATATAAATGCGCTGGTGTATTGATGCTGCCACCGTTTTACTACAAAGACGTCACAGATGATGGTCTCTTTGCCTACTTCTCAGAAGTTATTCAAAAAGTTGGCGACACTGGTCTGCAAATTTACATCTACAACATCCCGCCAGTAACAAAAATTAATTTAAGCCTCTCCTTGCTTGAGCGCTTGACGAAGGAATATCCAAAAACTGTTGTTGGCATGAAGGACAGTTCTGGTGATTGGGCTTACAC
>JALRHB010000137.1 GCA_023253245.1 Polynucleobacter sp.
CTGTGAATTTTGTCGATAGCACGTTGAATCGAGATAGTGACCCAAGTATTAAAGTCGATCCGTTCTAATAATGTTCCACCATGATTTTTTGTCGACTTAATGCCTTTTTCAGCAATAAAGCGATACACACTGGCATCATCTAAACCTTCAGTTGCAGTATCGAGAGAGGTTGCTTCCCAAAAGTTTTTATCGGCATGTTGGCCTTGTTTGCGAATTTTGCCTTGCTGTAAGCACTTGGTGATGATGATGTACCATGTCCCAATCGACATAATCACCAAAATAAACAGCGTCACTTTAGACACCAGATCACCTTCTTTCCACATTGCTTCTAAGCCATAAGGGTTATGTACTTTTTCTGAAGCAGTAGGTGCTTTTTCAGCTAAGGGTGGGGGAATAGGTGTTGCTGCTTTCTCAGGCGTGGTGACTGGTGTAGTTAGTGCTGTAGTGGGCGCAGCGGTTTCCTCTGCAAAAACAGCTTGTAGAGGAAGTAATGTGCTCATTCCAAGTAGGCTTGCTGCGGTAAAGTTTTTTAATTTTTGCATTGTGTAACTCCTAATGTCGGCTGATCTTTTTCAATTATTCGAGAACAAATTCGTATGGGATGTCGAACCAAGCGCTTTGAGCTACGCCATCTTTCATTGCAGGTTTAAATGTGCACAAGCTATACGCTTTCGTTGCTGCTCGGTCTAAAGTACGGTCACCTGTTGAGCGTTTCACTTTGACTTCTTGCGCCTTACCATTGGTATCGACAAAGACCGAAATCAGTACGGTGCCTGAAATACCACTCATCTCTGCTTCGCGCGGATAGCTTGGTGCTTTACATCCAGCTTCACCTTCCGATACTCCACGTGTAACACCTGTGGGTTTGGGTGCAGGTGATGGAGCAGCGGCAGTCGGTGTTGGGGTTGGAGATGGGCTTGGAGAAGGCGATGATGCAACTGGCGTCGGCGTGCTTATCGTCGGTTTAGTGACGGGTGTAGCAACTGTTTTTTGCACTGGGACTACTTTTTCTACAGGTTTGGGGTCAGGTTGCTGCGCTACTTTTTCCACCATTTTGGGTGGCTCTGGTGGAACTTCTTTAGGTGGTTCAGGCTCAGGTGGCTTGATATCTTGCAGAATGACCAATTCCACAGGTTCGGTTGAGGGTTTGACAATATCTTTTGCCAAGCCCGCCATTAGCACCAAGCCAACAAGAACATGTAAGAAAATCACAACGCCAATACCTGTGAGTTTTTTGGCGGAGTTTTTTTCTAAATCTTCAAATGTAGTGCCCATAGTTACTCCTAAAATGTAATCTTTGATCCGTACATAACTCTAGAAATGAAGTTGCTAAATTGTGATCAAAACAATAATAATTTTCTAAATTAAAGAGTTAGTTTGAGCCACTACAACAGAGGGAAAACCATGTTGTAGTGGTAAGGATGTATTAGAATTTATAGGTACCACGAGCGAAGTAGGTACGTCCTACTGCATCTGCATAACGTGGGTCGTATCCCATTTGGAAGTTATCTAGTACATTTGACGCTGGTGGTTCAGCATCAAACATATTCTTGAGCCCCATGGTGAGCTCTAAATTTTTAAAACCTTTATAAGTACCAGATAAGTTGTAGGTTATGTAATCGCTTACTTTGTGGTCTTGGCCGCCTGAGTTTTGATCTGTGTAGCCTTTAGAGAAATTTTGTTGTAAGTTTATTGCCCAATTTTCATAGCGCCAGTCTAAATTGGCGGTATGTTTCCAGCGTAAAACAATTGCTTGATAATCTAAGCCAGCGTAACTACCTGCTACGCCAATCCAAGGCATACCTTTGTTTTCTTGGTATTGGTAATCTGTTACATAAGTGCCATCAATACTCGCTCCAAACTGTCCAGTAGTTGTCATTGGAGAACGCCAAGCGATACCTGCATCAAAACCAGAAGTTTTAATACCACCTAAGTTTTGATTCGTTGTATTGATATAGTTGAGAGAACCATCAGCATTGCGGATAAATTTATCCGCATATTTTACTGGGTCAGCAAAAATGGCCGTCTCAGAAATAGTTGTGATTTGATTCTTCACTTTGATATCGAAATAATCTAAGGTAAATACAAGATTTTTAATAGGTTCAAAGACGATGCCAGCAGTAAATGAGTCAGACTTTTCTGGTTCAAGGTCTTTATTACCACCATTCTGACGATCAAACTGCATACCGCAATCACGTGCTGGTAGCGATCCTGTCGCAGGTACGCCTCCAGGGCAAAGTACAGGGTCATTGTAAGTTGCTGCTGTATTAGTTACCGATTTTGGTGAATACATTTCTTGTAAGGTTGGTGCTCTAAATCCTTTTGTATAGCTTGTTCGGAACATTAATTGTTTAAGTGGTTCCCAACGAAGAGAAAATTTTGGATTGAATGCGTCACCAAAATCGCTGTAATCATCGTATCGGGCTGCAAGTTGAGCCTCTAAAGTTTTATGCAAAGGAATGTGTAATTCGGTGAAAACAGCTTTAATATTGCGCGAACCTTCATTGACAGGTTCTGTGGGATCTACGCCTGTGCTTGGGGCAACACTTGCAATTTCTGCAAGCGTTTTTGATTGCCAATCATCACGGCGATAGCTTGCGCCGATAGCAAATCCTACGTCACCTGCTGGTAAAGTATAAATTGGGCGGCTTGCGGTAAAGTCGACAGTGGTTGAATCTAATTTGGCATCTAAATATTGCCCTGTAACACTTAAATCACTCCATACATTGCCATCTACCTCGCTTTGTGCACCAAAGGGATTGAGTGTGCCATTCAATAATGCCGCAGCTGTTTTATCATAATTGAGATAACCGCTTAAAATATTATCGGCTGCGTTGCTACGGGCATAGGTTACGCCGGTGTTAATATCCCAGCCATATGCATCCCCTTCTAGGCCTGCAAATATACGATGTGAATCATTCACACTACTACTAACTCGGTTACCAGCTTGAGAACGAAGATATAACTCAAGAGGGCCGCTGACATTATCCATTGCAGGCGTAATTCCTTTGCCAGGATAATATTTACTAGATGGATTCATGGGTAAGTCAAAGAACACGTCTGGAGCAACTGATGTCGTGACTTCACTTCGCGCGTAGACGTACTCACCAATTGCATTAAAATTATCATTAATTTTTGTAGTGATACGCCCCATTACAGATATGTCTTCTGTTTGAGGGATGATACCAATAACAGCCTGACTGTTATAACGACAAGTTACACCATCATTACTGAAGACGAGAGGGCTATTACCGCAACCTGTTTTTGCATAAGGGTTACCAAATGTAGCCGTTGCTGTATCATATAAATTAGCTGGAAATGATCCGCTACTGGTTCTATTAACCCCTAACTCGGGTAAGACACCACCGCGACGGCTGGCTTTACGATCTTGCGCCATGATATCTTCGCCGCGACGATAATCAATTACCCCAAAAGCATTAAAACCATTTTCTTCT
>JALRHB010000138.1 GCA_023253245.1 Polynucleobacter sp.
TGAGAGTTTTACAAACTCTCAAGAAACAGGGCAATACGATCGTCATCATTGAACATAATCTCGATGTAATCAAGACTGCTGATTGGATTATTGACTTAGGGCCAATGGGTGGCGCAGGTGGCGGCCAAATTATTGCTACAGGAACACCCGAGGAAGTGGCTCAAAATAAAGCAAGCTTTACTGGACACTATTTGGCCCCACTGCTAAAAAGCAAATCATCCACTACGCCTAAAAAGAAATAATGGCGTATTAAATGTTCTTTGTCAGAGCAATTTGGATTCAGCTAAATCAGTCGCTTCTGAATTGCCTGATAAAACCAGAATGTCATTTGCCTGTAATCGCAAGTCGGGGGTAATCTCAAGCTTGATATAGTCAGCATTACCGATCTTACGACGCACAGCTTGAACACTTACTCCCTCGTTTTCTAGGTGTAACTCTTCTAAGGTTTTACCGATACTTGCCGATTCAGGCAGCAAGGTGACAGAGTGTAAGCGCCATGATTCTTTAGAATCAGGATCATCTTCTATACCCCTAAAATATCCACGCAATAAGCTATAACGCGCTTCACGTGCACTAGTAATTCGCCGTACCACTTTACGCATTGGAACGCCCATCATGAGCAATACATGGGAAGCCATCATTAAACTTCCCTCAATTAATTCTGGGACGACCTCAGTAGCGCCAGCGGCTTGGAGTTTTGCTAAGTCAGCATCGTCTTTAGTCCGCACCAACACAGTCATACCTGGACGAAGATGCTCGACCTGATGCAGTACTTTAAGGGTTGCTGGCGTATCAGCATAGGTGATCACCACAGCTTTTGCTTTTGCTAGACCTGCAGCAACCAAGTAGTTTTCTCTACTAGCATCGCCATAAACTACGTTATCCCCTGCAGCTGCTGCCTCCTTAACTCGATCTGGATCCATATCTAAAGCAATATAAGGAATCTTTTCTTGATCAAGCATCCGCGCAAGGCTCTGGCCAGATCTTCCAAAGCCACAGATCACCACATGATTTTCAGTACGAACACTCTTTGCCGCCACCCGAGTCAGCGCCAAAGATTGCAATAGCCATTCATTGCTCGAAAAACGCATCGCAATGCGATCGCTATATTGAATGAGGAAAGGCGCACCAAACATTGAAAGTAACATTGCAGCCAAAACTGCTTGGCTCAACTCGAGATCAATCAAGTTGAGACCATCAATCTGATTGAGCAATACAAATCCAAATTCACCCGCTTGCGCAAGGCATAAACCAGTTCGAATAGAAACACCCGGGCTAGAACCAAAGGTGCGTGACAATAATGCAATCAGGCCAAACTTAAAGACCAATGGACCAATCAAGAGGATGAGGACAAGCAACCATTGCTCATAAATGACTTGAAAATCTAACAACATCCCAACGGTAATAAAGAATAAGCCAAGCAAAACATCCCTAAAGGGTTTAACGTCTTCTTCAACTTGATGGCGATAAGGCGTTTCTGAAATCAACATCCCTGCTAAGAACGCTCCTAGTGCAAGCGACAATCCAAAATGCTCTGTCAACGCCGCCATTCCCAAAACGACTAATAGCAAATTGAGCATAAATAGCTCTTGTGAGCGCAACTTAGCAACGACACCAAACCATCGACTCATCAAGGTCTTGCCAATAAAGAAAATGAGAATCAAGGCCACCGTGATCTTGATGGATGCCGTAGTAAGAGCAAGAAATAAGTCGCCCGGATTACTCCCCAATGACGGGATCAGAATTAACAAAAAGACAACTGCTAAATCCTGGAATAGCAAAATCCCAATGATATTTCGGCCATGTTCAGTCTCGAGTTCCGAGCGGTCTGAAATCAATTTAGTCACAATCGCAGTAGAGGACATGGCTAAAGCACCCCCCAACGCGATCGCAGCCTGCCAGGAAATAGGGTAAGCCCAATTGAGTAACAGACTTCCAGGAACCGCCAAAAGCATAGTCAGTATGACTTGGCTGCCACCCAAGCCAAACACTATTGAGCGCATAGCCCTGAGTTTATGGAGGCTAAACTCTAGTCCTATAGAAAACATCAGGAAAACCACCCCAAATTCCGCTAAATACTTCACTGTGGCCGAATCGCTCGCCAGGCCAAAAGCATGTGGCCCAATCAGGACGCCGATCGCCAAATAGCCCAAAATGGGGGGTAGCCCAAAATAGCGGAAAATAACTACTCCGGCCACTCCGGAGGCCAGCAAGATGAGAGTTAATTGAAGGACTGACGGCATATACTCACCCCATGATAGCGAAGACTCGAGAACGAACCCTAAAGCTTGCACGCGACACCCTCACCATTGAGGCTGCTGCACTGCACACAATGCGTGATCGCCTTGAAGGCCCTAACGCCGATGCCCTAGTACGCGCAGTAGACCTATTACATGATTGCAAAGGCCGCATCGTCGTCTCTGGTATTGGTAAATCAGGGCATATCGCGCGCAAGATTGCAGCAACCTTTGCCTCTACAGGATCCCCCGCTTTCTTTGTGCATCCTGCGGAAGCAAGTCATGGCGATTTGGGGATGGTGACACGAGATGACGTTTTTGTTGCCCTATCTAACTCAGGCGAAACAGATGAGCTGCTTACTATAGTACCGATTGTGAAACGTACTGGCGCAAAACTAATAGCCCTCACTGGCGCACCAAATTCTTCTCTAGCTAAATTAGCTGATGCTCACCTAGATACCAGCGTTGAAAAAGAGGCTTGTCCGCTTAACCTTGCCCCTACCACCAGCACTACAGCAGCCCTGGCAATGGGAGATGCTTTAGCAGTTGCCCTCTTAGATGCTCGCGGCTTTCAAGCGGAAGACTTTCAGCGCTCTCATCCTGGCGGGCGTCTAGGGCGCAAACAGTTAATGCATGTCAGCGAAGTAATGCGTCACTTTGATGAGACTCCAAAGATTCCTATTTCAGCCCCACTCCAAGATGCTCTATTGGAAATGACATCTAAACGGATGGGGATGGTTGTCACGCTAGATAAACAAAATCACGTTGTTGGAATTTTTACTGATGGCGATTTGCGTCGTTTATTAGAAAAAAGCACCAACCTGGATGGCCTAACACTCAAAGATGCGATTACCTCGGCACCTCGTACCATCCCCCCTGAATTGCTCGCTGAAGAAGCGATTGAAATGATGGAAAAACACCGCATTAATCATTTAGTCGTAACGGATAGTACTGGAGCCCTTTTGGGTGCACTGAATCTACATGACCTTTTTGCCGCAAAAGTCATTTAAGCAAACCATAGCCCATAAACTTTACTTATGCACAGCGCTTTTAATACCCACAGCACTAACCCCCTGAGCCAACATCCTCAAGCATGGGAACGAGCAGGCATCGTAAAGCTACTTGTGCTTGATG
>JALRHB010000139.1 GCA_023253245.1 Polynucleobacter sp.
AACACGTCATGGTGGCATTGATCTTGCCAATTCCTGAATACACTAGATTCACGCCAGCTGGCAAAGCAGCTTTATTGAGCTCAGACTCTAATGCGGTAATAATAAGTAATTGTGATTTCATAACTAGCCAAAATGAATTTATTAGATTATCTACCTGGAGTACCAAACTTTCCTAAGCCCGGGATTCTCTTTAGGGATATTTCTCCATTATTAGCCAATCCTGCTGCTTTCAAAGCAGCTATTTTGCAGCTTGAGGTTGCGTCAAAAGCATTTAAACATACCCACATATTAGGAATAGAATCACGCGGTTTTATATTTGGCGCAACCCTTGCACATCATATCGGCACCGGATTTGCACTTGCTAGAAAGCCCAATAAACTCCCACTTGCGAGCCATCGTGAATCCTATGGTCTGGAATATGGCTCTGACTCTCTAGAGCTGCAACAGTCAAGCCTCCCTAAGGGCGCCAGAGTATTAATCGTGGATGACGTTCTAGCAACCGGCGGCACGATTATTGCTGCCAGTCAATTACTTAAGAAGGCTGGGTTTGAAGTGGCAGGCGCGCTCACTTTACTAGAAATTAGCGGGCTGCAAGGTGCGGATACACTTACAGAAAGAGGGGTTGCCAACAAAGCAGTGCTAACAGCTTAAAGCAAGGACTTAACACCTCTGAGCAACTTAAGGCCACCCCAACCTACTGCCAATACTTTGCTTGCTAATTTTGGGCGATAGTGCGCTAGCACTGCGAAAGCGCTGGTCCAGAGAACCGGGTTATTTTTTACAAATTGCAAGGCATCAATTCCCTTATCGGCCCAAGACAAGGGTTTTTCAAGAGGTTCAAAATGCGATGCAAACTGATTGCGCTCGTGCTCGGCTCTTGCTTGCAATACCTTTTGACGAGCTTCTAACTTAGCTAAGCTGCGACTCATCGTTTAGCAAGCTCCTGACGATCTTTTACTAGCTCAGCAATGCTCGCTTCAAATAACTTTGGCATGGTCTTCAAGGAACGCATTACTACCAAAGCCAGTATCAAACCAACCGCCAAAAATCCAGTCGTCAATAAACTGAGCGCCATCATGCGATCACTTTCCCAGCTATAAATCACAATCAGCAAGGCTAGCATTACCAAACCGAAAAATAGAAAAAATAAAGTGCATGCAATCATTAGCAATAGGCTAATAAATTTGCTCCGGGCAATTTGAACATCTGTAGAAATTAATTCAAGGCGTGTCTGTGCAATCGATGCGCCAGTAGATACTAGACCCTTGAGAGAAGACAAAAGATTTTCTTGAGACATGAGCTGCCTAGCGACGACCGATAAAAAGGCCAATTAGCAAACCCAAGCCCGCAGCGACGCCAACCGCTTCCCAGGGATTGCGATGAACAAAGTCATCAGCGCTCTCGGCGGCAATTTTAGCCTTCTCAGTCAAACTACCCTCTGCAGTTGCAATAGTTTCTTTTGCATTAGCAAGAGTATTTAACGCTTTAGAGCGTATGGAAGCGAGTGGGCCCTCTTCCTGATGTGCTGTTGCCCTAATGAGAGCCTCAGCATCAGCCATTAAGGCTTTAAAGTCACCAATTAAGTGCTCAGAACTGATAGGCTCTTCATTGTGCCCGTGAGCGGTTTTTTTGATAGTCATGCTGACCCCTTCTTCATATTTCTAAATATTTATAGGGCCATTCTAAGCAATTCTGGAGCTGGAACTCAAGATTAACACCGTCATCCCAGCATTTCCTTCCTTAAAGTGCTTCAAGTGGGCCTTAAGGCTAGGCCTTCTTCGCAACAGAGCATGATAGGCTTCGCTACCAAATGCCGTCTGTTCACCAAAATGGAATTCATCAACACGGTCTGAAAAATGGTTGTTTTCAAGGGCCTCATGCACAGCCCATTTAATCCTGCCGCCCTCACCGCTTGACCCATAGCCATGAATCAAAATAATCGCTTTGATACCCAAATCCATAGCATTGCGCAAACACTCTCTCAAGCGCTCTAAAGCCACTTCTACGGTAGGACTATCCCGCTTGAGATTAAAGACCAATATATCACTCAATGTTTGTGGTGGCTCTTTGCTGCCACAGAATTCGCATTGTCCACCCATACCTCGAGAATTACCACACTCCAGGCACTCAAATGAATAGGTCATTTTTTCAAATAAATCTTATTTGAATGACCTGCCTCAAACAATCATGAGCAATACTTAGCTTCTAATGCTGATGCGGCTGTAACAGAATCATCAACCATCCGATTTAAGGTTTGTGCTGCCGCCTCCTTATTTTCTTGAACCTTTAGATTAATATTGATGAGGCTTGCCACATCCTTACGAATCGACGTATTGCCATAACGCAATTCTTTTAATGTAGATACCGCTTCCGCAGATATTTTGCATTGTTGATTAAGCAGTTCTGCTGAGTCATTTGATGAATTGGCGTATGCAAATGCAGCTACAGAGATTGAAGTAATTGCCAAGAGAGTCTTCTTCATATTATTTCCTTAATTTTTGACCACATGTTGGGCAGCAACCCAAATCTTTTGCCCGGCTTTTTCTGAGTGCTGCATAAACGCTAGATTCTGAAATCTCCATCTTTCGAGCAGCCTGAGCTGCGCTCATGCCCTTCCCTATCCAATCTAAAGCTTGGTGTGTTTTTGGTATTGCTCTTCTCATTTTGCCTCCTTGGTAAATACTATACCACAGAAGTTGTGAAGTTGTGAACTTTAATAAGTTGTTGGTATTTAGCCACGGGCTATAAAAGACTGGTCTGGGAAGCGCTATCTGTAAGCTAGTGATAAAGTTGTTTACTTAAAACAAATCAATTTTTGAGATCCTTTTATGAAACCAGCCTTAGGACTAATAGAAGCTTGCAATCTAATAGCTAGCCAGCAACTGTCAATAGACGAATATCTTGGGGATTGTGTGGCGCGCGCTGATGAGCTAGAGCCTTCAATTAATGCCTTTACAGCTAGGGCATCATTAGAAAAATTAAAAGAAGAGGTTCGCCCAGGACCACTTATGGGGATACCAGTGGTGGTTAAAGACCTCATCGATACCAAAGACTTTGTAACAAGCTATGGATCACCGATTTACAAAAATCACATCCCTGCAGATGATGCCCAGATTGTCAAACGAGTTCGCGAACTAGGCGGCGTCATCTTCGGCAAGACAGTAACAACAGAATTTGCTTGGCGCACGCCCGGTAAAACTAGCAACCCATGGAATATCGCTCATACGCCTGGTGGGTCCTCTAGTGGGTCTGCTGCAGCGGTAGCAAGCGGGATTGCGCCACTGGGCTTAGGCTCACAAACAGCCGGGTCAATCATTAGGCCTGCCACTTACTGTGGTGTCGTGGGATATAAGGCAAGCTTTGGGACAGTT
>JALRHB010000013.1:0-12786 GCA_023253245.1 Polynucleobacter sp.
AACCCATGAAAGCTTTTGCGCCTGATAGTGTTTGCAAATACTGTGAAGCGAGAGGCGTTTGTAGAAAGGGGATGTGGTGAGTGAACAGTTTGACTACCCAGTAGCCTGCAATCCGAACAACTCAGTGATTGTTTCTGCTTGTGCAGGTAGTGGCAAAACCTGGCTCTTGGTTGCCCGAATGGTGCGCTTGCTGCTTGCTGGCGCCAAACCTCAAGAGATCTTAGCGCTCACTTTTACCCGTAAAGCCGCTCAAGAAATGCGCGAGCGTTTGTATAGCTTATTGGAGCAGTTCACGCATTTAAATGATGTGCAGTTAATCCACGAGCTTACGATTAGAGGTCTGAATGCAGAGCAGGCAAAAGCGTTATTGCCGCAAGCTAGGGCGCTCTATCTTAAAGTATTGAGCAGTCCTCAATCGATTGTGATTGATACCTTTCATGGATGGTTTGGCAGGCTTCTTGGCGCTGCGCCAATCTCAGCCGAAGTTCAGCCTGGATTTAATCTACGTGAAGATGCTAAACGTTTACAAGAGGAGTGCATGCAAGATTGGTGGAGCGATTTATCTGCCGATCTAAAGCAGCACTATGACGTTTTACTCAAAGAGTTTGGTGCCTTTGAGACTGACAAGTTCTTAATGGGTAATTACAGTCTCTTTAAGCAAAGAGGCGCATGGACTTTCTTTTTGGCAGCGTGCAAGGCCAAAGGTATTACTCCGCTTGAAGCTCTAGCGCAATCTTTGCCCCATTTGTCTCAAGCAAACCCCTTAGAAGAGTGTTGGCGACGCCCTGGCACTAAAGAAGATTTGCAAGTGATGTTTGACTGCTTTAGTCATGGCACGCCTACTCAAAAAAAGGATGCCCCATTCATAAAAACAGTTATCGATCATCATGCGGCTGGAGGCGCGGTGATGGATATTGCAGATCAGTGGCAAAGCTATTTCTTAACCAAGGCTCTAATACCCCTAAAAGATATTGCAACAATGTCTTCCCCTATGCAGAAGTACTTGGCTGCGACTGGTGGAGACCCAATGAGAATCACCTCCATTCGCAATGCTTGGGTAGACGCCTATCAGGCGTGGCGTATTTGGCAGGGTGAGCGCGATGCCTATGCTCTGAATGCGGCATGGTTTGCTATGAGCGAGGCTATGCTGGGCCATATGCAAAAAGCTAAAGATTCAATGCGTGTACGTGACTTCGATGATTTAGAAATCGGGGTGAGTCAATTAATGGCTGATCCTGCTAATGCAGCTTATTTACAAGCAAGGCTTGATGCAAAATACAGCCATATTCTGGTTGATGAGTTTCAGGATACCAATCCATTGCAATGGCAAATTTTGCGTTCTTGGCTGGAAGGTTATGGAGAAGACGGTTCGCGCCCAAGCGTCTTTATCGTTGGCGATCCTAAGCAGTCCATTTATCGTTTCCGCCGAGCCGATCCAAGACTCTTTGCAAGTGCCAAGCAGTTTTTGGAATCGACTATGCAGGCTAAGTATTTAGAGAAGAACACAACTCGCAGAAACGCTCACGCGATTAATGATGCAGTCAACAATATCTTTTTAGCTCAATCCCTTCCTGCAACATATCAATTCTTCAGGCAAAACACGGATTGGAAGGCCCCGCTAGAAGGTGTTACTGAGAACCCATTTGCAACACAGGGTGAGGCAATGTTATTGCCACTGATCGAGCGCACAGAACAGGATCAAGCTGAACGAACTGGCAGTGCTCTAGATAGTCCTATTGAAGATTCTGCACTGACTGTTGGAGTGCAACAGCGCTATTGGGAAGGGCAGCAAGTTAGCCGCTTGATTCATCATGTTTTAGCAACGCGCCAAGTGATTGATAAAAAAGATGGTGAGGAATACTGGCGCCCAGCCAGAGCGAGTGACTTTATATTGCTCGTTAAGCGCCGTGCTTACTTACCTCAATTTGAGAGAGCTTTGCGTGAAGCAGGTTTGGCATACGATAGCTCACGCGTAGGTGGCTTACTCAATACCTTGGAGATTGATGATCTGATTGCCTTGCTGACGGTTCTCGTATCTCCACGGCATGATCTGCCATTGGCGCAAGTACTACGTAGCCCGATCTTTAGTTTTACTGAGCAGCAAATGCAGGCGCTTAGCTGTCATGTAGGAGTTATCGATAGTAAATACCATGGCCAATCGAATATTCAAGCTTCTTGGTGGGATGCCTTGCAATCTAGCCTTGATCCTTCTATGCAAAAAGCTGCTCGCTATTTAGAGCGTTGGAGAGGTTTGGGTGAAGTATTGCCTGTACATGATCTGCTTGATCTCATTTATCAAGAGAGTAATTTACGAGTTAGTTACGCAGTAGCCTCTCAAAATCTCGCACGGGCTCAAGTCTTAGCTAATTTAGATGCTTTCTTGGAGTTGGCCTTAAATCAAGATGGTGGCCGCTATCCGAGTTTGAGTCGCTTTATCGAAGAGATTAATGCCATGCGTCGCGGCGAGGATGATGAGACGCCAGACGAGGGTGATGTAGATGTTGAACGCGATGATGATATCGGTGAGCTAGATCTTGATAGCGAGATGTCTGAAGAGGACCAATACAATCGTGTGCGCCTGATGACGATTCATGGAGCTAAGGGATTAGAAGCGCCATTTGTCATCATGCTCGATGCTAACCATACCGAGTGGAAGGCGCCCCATCGTGGCGTACTGCTTGATTGGTCTCCGGACGAGGCTAGCCCAAGCCATTTGTCTTTATATACCGCAAAGTCTTTAACCAAGAAGCGCGCATTAATTTACGAAAAAGAGAGTGAAGTCAGCGAGAACGAGAACTGGAATCTACTCTATGTAGCTATGACACGGGCACAACAAGGTTTATGGTTAAGTGGTGTTCAATCTCATATTAAAGATGGCATTAACCAAAAATCTTGGTACGGTAGAGCGCTTGCATCCGGCATGCAGACTGTGGATGTGAGTCAGTGGGGCCAAGAACCAGAAGCGCCTCCAGAAAAAACTCAATCACTAGATGGCGAGAGCGGCGAGAACTTTGAGATGAATCATTTTCAGCTGTCGTGGAAGGCGGCACAGCAAGCCCATCAAGAAAACATCGCCAATATTGAGAGTGGCGCCTTTGCAATCACCCTCAAGGAAAGGGCTAGGGCACAGTCGGCAGAAATACCGGACCCAGAAATCTTGGAAGAGGGTACACACTTTCATAAGTTGCTCGAGTTCCTTACCCCAGACTCCGCTAGTCAAATAATGCCACCCATGCCAAGTGAGCAAGAGCTCATGAGTTGGCTAGATATCGATCAAGATCAGGCTAAAAAACTGCTAGAGCGCGTCCAGATTGTGATCAATGCCTCCAATCTAAAACCATACCTTACTGAAAGCCAGTGGGTGCAAGCCTGGAATGAGTTGGATATTGTTAGTAAAGAAGGCAAGAGCTACCGCATGGATCGTTTAGTAGAGTTTGATGACCACTTGGCTATCATCGACTACAAGCTCACTATTCCAGAAGAGGGTAGCCCAGCGTATGAAAAGTATCGAGCTCAACTGAGTATCTATAAAGAAGAGCTTGGCAGAATTCGGCAAGACAAGCCTGCGAAAGCCTACCTGGTTTCTTCTAAAGGTGAAATTGCGCAAATTGCTTGATAGTTAAATTGACGTAGTCGCTTGAGGTGTATCCACGGCTAAAAAGCGACAAAAAAGCCCCCTTGTGGGGGTTTTGCATCAAATAAGTGCTCGGTATTGAAATACTGTATAGATATACAGTATATTAGAACCTATGGCACTTATCGCACTTCCAAAAAGCTCCTCAGAAAGTACTTTGACCCAAGTCCCACAAGCCTTGGCGCTAGGTTCTAGCTATGAGTTCACTTTACTGAGTCACCGTATTTCGGCGGGATTTCCCAGTCCGGCGGCAGATTACGCCGAGGAGGGGCTCGATCTTAATAGCTATCTAGTGCAAAACAAGCCAGCCACTTTCATGTTTACCGTTAAAGGTGATTCGATGATGGGGGCGGGTATTTGTGATGGCGATAAGGTGGTGGTGGATAAAGCCCTTAAGCCAAAACATAAAGATATCGTTGTGGCCGTAGTCAATGATGAGTACACCATCAAGCGCCTCTATCAGCTGCGCGGCAAAACTGAGTTGCAACCCGAGAACCCCCAGTACCAGCCAATTACCTTTGGAGAGGGTAGCGAGCTTCAAATCTGGGGTGTAGTTGTTGGGGTGGTGCGCAAATATAGCTACGCAAGTAGTAGAAACGGTAAAGCATGAGCACCAATATCAAGGCCAACGCCTTATTTGCGCTCGTTGATGTGAATAATTTTTACGTCTCATGTGAGCGTGTCTTTGCTCCTAAGTTAGAAGGCGTACCTATGGTGGTGCTCTCTAATAATGATGGGTGCGCAGTAGCACGTAGTGCAGAAGTAAAAGCATTAGGCGTGAAGATGGGCACTCCCTGGTTTCAGATGAAGGATCTGGCTAAGCAACATGGTATTGCAGCTTATTCGTCAAACTACACCTTGTATGGCGATATGAGCGGCCGGGTGGTTGAGGTTTTAAAAACCTTCACACCCAATCTGGAGATCTACAGTATTGATGAAAGTTTTCTGCGCATAGAGACTGTGCTCAAACACTATAGCGACCCTAGGGATATGGGCCGTACTATTAAGCAAAGCGTCAAAGATACTACTGGTTTGCCAGTATGCGTTGGTATTGGCGCAAGCAAAACCTTAGCTAAGTTCGCTAACCATTTGGCAAAAAAGCATACCCAGTTTGCAGGGGTGTGCGATGTCAATGCAATGTCTAAAGCGGTTCTTTACCAATGGATGACTGAAACGCCGGTAGCTGAGGTGTGGGGTATTGGTAGGCAGCTGAGTAAAAAATTGAAAGTACTGGGCATCAATACGGTTTTTGATTTACTTCAAGCCTCACCACAATCAATACGCCAGCAATTTGGGGTGGTAGTGGAGCGTATTTGTTATGAGCTCAGAGGCGTCTCTTGCTTGGAGCTAGAAGAGGTGGCGCCAGCCAAGCAACAGATTGTGTCTTCTCGCAGCTTTGGTAAGCCGGTCGCTTCAATGGAGCAACTTGCGGAGTCTGTGGCAACCCATGTGGCGAGAGGCGCAGAAAAGCTACGCAGCCAGCAATCGCTTGCTGGTGCACTGACTATTTTTATCCAAACTAATCCCCATAAGTCATTTGAGCCGCAGCATCATCAGGGTATTACGGTTGCTTTGCCTGACCCTAGTGATAACACCTTAACGCTTACCAATGCGGCGCTCAGAGGTCTTAAGCAAATTTACCAAGCGGGATTTAAATATAAAAAAGCAGGGGTCATATTTAACTTCTTGGTAGATAAGCCGAGCGTTCAACAATCCCTTTTTGAGGACGTGCAAGTCAAAGGTAAGTCTGCACATCTTATGCAAGCAATCGATTCCATTAACAGTCGCTTTGGTAATGCGGTGATTCGGACTGCCGTATCAGGAACCAAGCAAGATTGGAAGATGAGATCAAGTAATCGGTCGCCAAACTACACCACGCGGTGGGATGAATTACCTATAGCGCGTTAAGTAAAGGCAAAGATTCGGTGGAGAAAATAATGCAAATAACAACAGAGGCAACACAAAAAATGCTAGCAAATACACAATATTTTACTGGCTCATTTCGTGAGCTTGTGAGTCCATATTCTGAATACAGAGCAACAAAATAAGCAGATAAATACCAAGATCACTACGCAGCAAATACCTCACAAATCATAGTCAATCAGGAGCATAAAAATGGAACTACTCAATAACTTCAATGGCATCTCACTCGCAGTGATTATGGTGCTTTCCTATTGCGCCGTATTAAAAAATACCAAGCGTCATGAGCGTGCCACAAAAACCATGTTTACTCGTAAATATCGGCAATAAGAAGTCGCGAAATATGCAGTAGGCCTAGACGGGGAATAAGGAAATCACGGATTCCTTATTCCCTAGTAAAGGCAGTTCTATGTTGACCTATCGTGATGTCAATAATGCACATCATAAATGTCGCTAAAATGAGCGCATGAACGAACACCTCAATACTGTAGAGAAAAAATTACGCCCCATGCCGCGCTGGATATTTATGTCCCGCTGGTTGCAAGCGCCCTTGTACATTGGCTTAATCGTTGCCCAGGGTGTTTATGTGTGGCAGTTTTGGTTGGAGTTGGCCCATCTCATTAGCATGATGGCTGATAAGTCCATGACAGAAACAGCATTAATGCTGATCGTCTTGGGTTTAATTGATGTGGTTATGATTTCAAACTTATTGGTGATGGTCATTGTTGGTGGATGGGAGACATTCGTATCTCGCCTGGAATTAGAAAATCATCCTGATCAGCCTGAGTGGTTATCGCATGTCAATGCGGGTGTGCTCAAAGTCAAATTAGCTACCGCGATTATAGGAATTTCATCAATTCATTTGCTCAAGACTTTTATTAATGCCGCATCGTATGATGAAAAAACCTTGATGTGGCAGACATTAATTCATATTACGTTTGTGCTGTCAGCAATTGCTATTGCTTATACCGAAAAGTTGGTGGCAGCAGCTCATAAGCCACACTAAAGGCTAAGTAACTTGTAGGCACCAAGGGATGGAGTTCGATAACCCCTGCTTTGAGTGTGGTATGTGTTGCCAGCATTTCCGGGTGAGTTTCTACCATGGAGAAATCGCGGGCAATGGCGTTGGCACAGTTCCTGAAGACTTAGTCACCATGATTTCTCCGCACTTAGCTTGTATGAAAGGCACGGAGAAGGGCGGTGCGTCTTGCATAGCTCTGCGCTATACACAGCAAGAAGGTTATCGCTGCTCTATCTACGAACAGCGCTCAAGCGCCTGCCGAGAATTTAATGTTATGAATGATGATGGGACACCCAATCAAAAGTGCCAAGAGCTACAAGAAATCGCTCGACAGAGAAAGCGGCAAGGACTCAATCCGCTCAAATAAGTGCACACATTATTGGGCTTCTAACGCTTTACGTAGATATTCGGAGACATTGTCCTGACGAAGCATCCATTGCTTATAGTCAGATGGCACTTGGCTGATCAACTCTCCCTTGTGTTTACCAAAAGGCATTATCTTTGGAATGCGCGCTTGTTCTGAGAATTGCCATAAGGCATCTAAAGAATTGGGCTGTAAGCACTCAATAATTTTTCCTAAGATCTTTGAGCAAATCCAGACATCGGCTAAAGCGCTATGTGCATCACGCAATTGTTCTCTAGCGGTCGCTCTTTCAAAGAAATAGAGCAGAGCGCTTTGGGTATGACTATCTAAGTCAGGCCAAAGGCTGCGAGCCAATGCCAAGGTGCAAATGCGTTTGACATCAGGTTTGCCAATAGCTTCCCAGTCAAAATCAACGCTGTGCCCAATGATGTACTTGGTACCCGCAGGCAATCTAAATGAAGTACTCGCAGGGCAATTAACTAGCTCTTCATCCATGATGTGGTGAGTTGCAAGAGCACCCAAGCTGATTGGTTTACCTGGGTTATAGCGTTGCACCCAAGGATTTCCAACCGAAAGGGGGTTAATAGAGGTGACATCTAATGAAGCCGCTTCAATAATTACCGCATCCGTCTTATCGGTAGCTTCTACATCAAAAATAATGGCTTGGGGCATGGAGAATTGGTATGTAAAAGAATTAAAAATAACACGATCTTGCGAAGAAACCGCAATTAATAAGTTGCGCTTTCTATTCTCTTCCTGCGCTTGAATCACCGCGATTGCCTTGGCAACTTATTCTCCAGGATCTACGCCAAATTTTTTACTTTGGAGATCGGCCTTGTAGGTTTCTATTTGATATTCCCATAGGCATTTACAGCTATCTAAGATTCAGCTTGAGGTTTGAGTTGTTCTCATTTTGACAATTCTTTGGATGATTTGGGGAGTCTGCGGATTTTGAGAATATCCTAAATCCAGAGGAAGGTGGACGAGCCAGACCCCCGGCACTGACAGAATTGGGTTTGGCTGCTTCGTTCCCGACCTGACCAGGTTATCCAAACCGCCATGCGGGGAGGCCCGTCCAATTCCATTTTAGCTTGTTAGAATGTAGTACATGACTTCATTGGCCTTAGCCCGTTCGTGGCGCCCTAAAACTTTCTCCCAATTGGTAGGACAAGACCATGTGGTCAAGGCCTTAACCCATGCTTTGGATCAGGGTCGCTTACATCATGCTTGGCTTTTTACAGGCACTCGAGGAGTGGGTAAAACTACTATCGCCCGAATTATGGCCAAAGCTCTTAATTGCACAGGAGTAGATGGTGCGGGCAAGATGACTTCAGAGCCTTGCGGAAAATGCCCAGCCTGCCTAGAAATCGATGCTGGGCGCTTTGTTGACTATATTGAGATGGATGCTGCGAGTAATCGCGGTGTAGATGATATTGCCGCTTTATTGGAAAAAGCGGCCTATGCACCAAGCAATGCGCGTTACAAGGTCTACATGATTGACGAGGTGCACATGCTCACAAATCATGCTTTTAATGCCATGCTCAAAACATTGGAAGAGCCGCCAGAGCACGTTAAATTTATTCTAGCGACAACAGATCCTCAAAAGATCCCTGTCACCATTTTGTCTCGTTGCTTGCAGTTCAACCTCAAGCAAATGCCGGTACCGCTCATTGTTGAGCACTTAGAGAAGGTACTCGCTGCTGAAAATGTGGAATATGAGACTAATGCTTTGAGGGTTCTAGCTAAAGCAGCCCAAGGCTCGATGCGTGATGCCTTATCTCTTACTGACCAAGCAATTGCTTATGCTGCCGGAAAAGTAACAGAAGAGTCTGTACGTGGCATGCTGGGCACATTGGATGATGCCTATCTCATTCGGATTTTGGATGCCCTAATTACTAAAGATGGCGCTACCTTGTTATCCATTTCAAATGAGATGGGTGAGCGCAGTATGTCCTTCTCCTTAGCGCTCGCTGATCTATCTAGCCTCATACAAAAGATTGCTGCTGCGCAAATCGTCCCTGAATCTGTTTTAGACGATTGGCCTGAAGCCGGTGAAATTCGTCGCCTGGCTAGCGCACTGACTAAAGAAGAAGTGCAACTCTTTTATCAAATTAGCATTACTAGCCGCCCTGATTTATCACTAGCGCCTGATGAGCAAACTGGCTTTGCCATGACGCTTTTGCGGATGTTGGCCTTTCGTCCAGGAGGCGATGCCGTTAATGCAGGAGGCAATGGCGCCCCTCCGGTAGCTAATGTACCTAGACCAGTGAATGCCTCAGGATCTACTCCAGCACCATCAGTGGCGCGCAACTCTACTTCTGCTCCTTCGGCCCCAAGTTCTTCTACAGCACCAGCCTCTAAGGCTGCGCCATCGGCAACATCAGCCACTGCCAGTGCAGCAGATTGCCCAGATTGGCATGCCTTGATGCGCCAGCTCCCTGTAAAGGGTTTAGTGCAGCAATTAGCTTTTCAGACGGAATTGCAAGATTGGAATGATTCGGCAACGGGCGTGCGCGCAAGCATTGTTACGCCTATGCCACAACTAGCATCCGAAGCTTCTGTAGCCCGCTTAGCAGATGCTCTGAGTGCTCACTTTGGCAAACCTGTGAAACTCCTCATTGAAAAAGGTGAAGTAGAGGGTAAAACAGTAGCCAAAGTCGATGCGCAAATTCATCAAGAGAAAAGACAAAACGCAGAGCAGTTAATCGCGCAAGATCCATTTATTTTGCAATTAGAAAAAGAGTTTGGTGCCAAAGTGGTTGGCGGCTCAGTCAAGCCTCTGTAATTGATAACCATACACTCTCATTAATTAATCAACACGTATTCATAAGGAAATAAAGCAATGATGAAAGGCGGCCTTGCTGGCTTAATGAAACAAGCCCAGCAGATGCAAGAGAAGATGAAGCTAGCGCAAGAGCAGTTAGCGGCCTTAGAAGTAACGGGTCAAGCTGCTGGCGGACTAGTAAAAGTTAGCATCTCTGGCAAATATGAAATGAAGCGGGTGCACATTGATCCAAGCGCGATGGATGACCGTGAAATGCTAGAAGACTTATTAGTGACTGCCTATACAGAAGCTTTTAAACAAGTAGAAGCAGCAAGTGCTCAAGTAATGTCCGGAGCGACCGCTGGCATGCCCATGCCCCCTGGCTTTAAGTTACCGTTTTAATTCTCGAAAAGTAAGCAGTCATGGCTCGCCAGGAAGCTCCGCAAGACTCACTCGGTCGATTGATTGAGGCATTACGCGTATTACCTGGCGTTGGTCCAAAATCGGCCCAGCGTATGGCCTTTTATTTGTTACAGCATGATCGTAATGGTGCAGCGCTCCTAGCGCAATCTTTAGGTGAAGCAGTTGAGAGGGTAGGGCATTGCGCTCGTTGTAATACCTTTTCAGAGACTCAAATCTGTGGCACCTGTAGTGATGGTCGCCGTGATCCTTCGCTACTGTGTATCGTAGAAACCCCCGCAGACCAAGTCATGGTTGAGCAAACTTTGAGCTTTAAAGGAAATTATTTTGTTTTAATGGGGCGCATCTCACCACTTGATGGCATGGGCCCAAATGAGATTCATTTTGATCGCTTGCTTAGTCGTATTGAAGAACCAGATACTGGTGTACCAGTTAGAGAAGTAGTGCTTGCGACTAACTTCACAAGTGAAGGTGAGGCAACAGCCCATTACATTGGTGAGGTGCTTAAAGCCAAGGGTATTAAAGTCACCAGAATAGCCAGAGGTATACCAGTGGGTGGTGAGCTTGAGTACGTTGATGCTGGAACCTTAGCCAGAGCGCTGATGGATCGTCGCTAAGCTCGTTATATTCTGTCAATCTTGATCGAGCCAAACTAGTATTGATGGGTTATGGGGTTCATGAAAATTTCTATCGTGATCTTAAACGCTAGTATTTAGGATGCTTGAAGCGAATGAGTAGTCACAAATTCGACATAAATTCTAGGTAAATTAGGCTGTTTTAGCGATAATTTGGCCTGCGCTAATTGAGTAAATCCTCAAGTGCGCCTTCTGCAATTGCGTTTTATATCTTGCCTCAGGTCTTAGAGAGGCTTTCGCTATCAACTGTTGTGAGAATTTCAATGCTCCGCAAGCATTATTTATCTTTCCTATTAGGCCTACTTGGCGCATGTGTGTGCTTATATGCGCACGCCCAAAAAGCTGGCTCTGGATCGGATCAAATTGCGAGTTTTGCTGCACCCATTGATAATTTTCCGACAGAAGGAGTGCTCTTTGGTTTACCAGTCAATATTCATGGTCAAACCACCTATATCAATCAGCGTTACAACAATTTCACTTCATCCTATTCTGGGCAGAACAGTCTAGATGCGCTCAAGTCTATGAGTTACACCTGGTCTGGCACTTTGTTCATGGGCGCACGGCTTGCGCCTAATACTGATGTGTATTTCAATCCCGAAGTCGTATCTGGCGTAGCGTTTTCTGATCTCTCAGGTTTGGGTGGTTTTACCAATGGTGAGGCAACCAAAGCAAGTGGGGTGCCGGCTAAGTTCTATTCTGCAAGAGCTTTCATTCGTCAAACGATTAATCAAGAGGGCTCTAAAGTTGTTTTGGAGAATGAAGCCAATCAAATTACCCAAACTGTAAGTAGTAATCGCGTAGTGCTTACGGGAGGGCAATTTTCTACTCTCGATATTTTTGATGACAGTCGTTATGCCAAAGATCCTCGTATTCAGTTTATGAACTGGGGCAATATGACTTATCTTGCCTATGACTATGCGGCCGATGCTCGTGGTTATAGCTGGGGCTTAGCCGGAGAGTGGTATCTGGGTAATTGGGTATTTCGTGCCTCGAGGATGCTGGCACCAAAAACACCCAATGGCCGTGATTTGAATTGGCAGATCTTTAATACCTATGGTGATCAGGTAGAGATAGAGCGCCAGCACAATATTGCCGATCTGCCTGGTAAGGTCAGCATCTTGGCTTATCGCAACAAAATGACCTTGGCACGCTTTACGGATGCCACTAACTACATCAACCAAGACCCAGTCGCTCGTCAGGGAACTCAAGCCATTAATAATGTCCGTAACAATATGCAGTACAAAACTGGGGTAGGTATTCATGGGGAGCAGGCGCTTACCAAAGATCTCGGAATCTATGGTCGTGCATTTACCTCCGATGGCCAAACTGAAACAATGTCTTTTACTGAGGCAGATAACTCCATCTCGATTGGTATGGGAATGAACGGGACTAGTTGGCAGCGACCTAAAGATAGTATTGGCTTATCGTTAATGCGAAACGGTTTATCGAGTTACCGCCGCTCCTACTTGCAGGCGGGTGGGGTGTCTTACTTCATCGGCGATTACGCCAGCCCAAGCCAAACCATTTCCTATTCGCCAGAGCGCATTGGCGAACTTTACTACAACGCTACGGTGATTAAAAACGTTCTCGCAGGCTTCAATTTTCAGCACATTATTAACCCCGCATATAACTCTGCCCGTGGCCCAGTAAACATCCTATCGTTTAGGCTACACGCTGAGTTTTAAAGCTTTTGGTGGGGGTCTAATCGTTATCTTCTTTAGAATCAATTGTTTAGAGGCGATAAATTACTAGATTCTTGGTATTAAAGTCATATAATCCTCAAACCCCCCTGTAAGCATAGGGAAATTAAGCTTCAGGATGATGAAAATAGCATTTATTAAATGTGTCGAGGCAATCGATTTGGCTAATAGTCAAGCGAAAGTGAATCAGTGCTCTATTGCGCTCACCCGCTCTTTAATGCGAGCGGTTTTTGCTTTTGCTGCATCGGCGTTTACTCTTCCGCTTAACGCGCAAACAGGTTCTCCCAACTCTCTTGGTCCAGCAACGGTGACCGTGCAGGGCGGTGAG
>JALRHB010000013.1:12796-20031 GCA_023253245.1 Polynucleobacter sp.
TTAAGCAGCCCACCGAGCTTGCCCATACAGTCAAATGAGCGTGTTAATCAACCGGTTAGTGGAAGTAATACACCGAAGATCTACACCAAGGGCATGCCCTCTGGTGCTGTGCAGATGGATTTACGCCAGCTCTGGTTGGAGTTAAAGCTTAATAACCCGCAACTATCCTCTTTGCGCGAATCCTATTTATCGGCCAAGGCCACTGTGCCCCAGATTAATGCGCCAGATAATCCTCAGGTGGGTTTGGTATGGTCAGGTATGCCACCGAATTCTCCATTCGCATTGGGTGGCGCGAATGCCCCGAGCGCTACTTATCCTCAGGGAATCAGTAGTAATAATGGATATTCTTTTGCGCAACCTTTTCAGTTTCCGGGTAAGAAAAGTCTTGCGTCCGAAATTGCCAACACCAATGCAGAGGCACTTCTTGCTCAAAGTGAATCCACTTATCTCCAGCTAGGCGCTCAACTATCAACACTTTTTTACAGTGCCCTAGCTTCCCAAAAAGAATTACAGGTATTAAAAGAGTCAGTCATTCGTTTAGAGATGATTAAAAATGTAGCAAAGGCGCGTTATGCTAACAATGCCGCAGCCTATGTTGAGTATCTCAATGCTCAGGTTGCCCAAAGCGCAGCCGAGGCGGATCAATTTGCGATCGAGCGTCAACTGCACGTTGCACTGAAAAATATCAATACCTTGGTTGGTCGTCACTCTCGGGAGAATTTGGTTTTGGTGGGTGATATGCATCGTGCTATGGCGGTGCCTACTTTGCTTGAGTTAGAGGATTTTGCAGAAACCAATCATCCCTCTCTTAAAAGCTCTGCATTGCAGCTTGAGGCTGCGCGTAAGGGAGTGGATTTAGCCAAGAAATCCTATCTTCCAGACTTTCAGGTGATTGGATCTTCATTTACTCCGCGGGGTCCTTTTTCTGCAAATAACGGGGCCATGTATTACCAGTTCGAACTCGATTTGATTATTCCGCTATATTTCTTTACCAAAGAAAAATACGGGGTAGAGCAGGCTCAGCGTAACCAAGCGTCTGCAGAAGCAAGCAACGTTTCTAGTCGGCAGCAAGTGGTTTTAGCGGTTAACAGCGCCTATGCCTATTACGAGCAGGCAAAGAGACAGGCGCAGTTTCTGAAAGAGCGTCAGTTACCTCAGGCAGATGCCGCCTATAAAGTGGGGCTCACTCAGTATTCCAATAATGGTCAGGGATTTAATGGTTTACTCATTGCCCAAACCCAGCTACGTAGCCTTGAGGTTCAGTTGGCATTGGCAGAGAGTAATCTTTTACAAGCGCAGGCTGTGCTCCTAGCGACTGCAGGTAAAGAGCCTTTTTAAGGAGCAATTTTGAAAAACTTTCTTCTCTCCATCATGCAAACTCTCAGCAAGAGCCTTGGCAAGATTGGGGGAGACTTGCTTCACTATGTGATCCATCATTTGCTGACGGTGCTCGGTGTTATTGCGGCGCTGTATTGGGATCGGACTCCACAGAATCGCTACCGAATTCGGTTGGCGGCTTATGTATTTGCCATTTTGTCTTTGGGCATCGTTTTAGGGCGCATCAGCAATGTTAACCGCAATGTGAAGATTGAGGTTTCAGAAAAAGCCCTCAAAATTGAAAAAAGTGGGGCCTTAGAAATTAAGTTGCAAGACATCAAGCTCAACCCGCAAATCTATTTGTTTCAAGACGCTGCAATTGCTCAGGTTCCTGTAGAAATTCGGGTGCCTGGCCGCTTAGCATTTAATGCTGAAAAATCAAAAGTACTGTCAGCACGATCAGCAGGTCGGGTTGAGAGGATATTTGCTTTCGATGGTGCGCCTGTGAATATAGGCTCGCCGATTGTGGAGCTCTACAGCCCAGACTTTATTTCCGCGCAACAAGAGTTTTTACTCTCTGCAAAAACAGTGGCGGTATTGCAGTCAAATAAAGCAATGACTGATTTGTTAAGCGATGCCCTTATTACTCAAGACGCAGCCGCTAATCGTATGCGCAACTTGGGCGCTGGAGATATTGACATCAAAGGTCTGGAGCGTTCTGGCAAAACCATGGGCAATTTAATAATGCGCTCGCCATTGCAAGGTATTGTTGTTAAACGTAATGTGGAGCCTGGTTCTGTAGTGAATTCGGGGGATGTGATTGCTACCCTAGCTGACCCTAAGAATCTATGGTTCTTGGGGAATGTGTTTGAACAAGACTTGCGCTTTATAAAGCCGGGCCAAAAAATGGTTCTGCAATTAGAGGCTTTTCCTAACAAAGAATTTATTGCGACTGCGAACTACATAGCGCCATCAATCGATCCTCAGACTCGCGCATTAACTATTCGAGCGGATGTTGATAATCCAGATAATCTTTTGCGACCCGATATGTTTGCTTCGGCTCGTTTGACTACTGGATCTGCCGATGCAATTGTGGTGCCGCAGACTGCTGTCATCCACATTCGCGAAAAAACCTACATCATTATTAAAGTGAGCGAGGATACTTTTAGACGTTTACCGGTTAAAGGTTACGATCTTAATAGCCAGCAGTTTGCTATCACCGAAGGGGTAGAGCCGGGTGCCCATATTTTGGTTGAGGGTGCAGTGCTTTTAAATGATCGTTTTGCCAAGCAGGAAGACTAAGTGAGCGCGATTACCTCATTTATTCGGGGAGTGGTACACAAGCGCGTGCTTGTTATTGTCGCTTCGATTGCTTTGCTTGGCTTGGGAATGTTTAGTCTAAGCAAGCTTCCTATTCAGCCCTACCCAGGAGTTGCTCCATTAACTATTCAGGCTATCTCTCAATGGCCCGGTAAGAGTACTACCGAGGTGGAGCAGCAAGTTACCATTCCGGTAGAGAATGCTCTAGCTGGCATCCCTGGGCTCAAGGCCTTTCGTTCAGTTTCATTATTTGGGCTCTCAGTTGTCACGCTGAAGTTTGACGAATACACGGATCCATTTAAAGCGCGCCAGATTTTTATTAGCAACCTATCGAAGGTGGATTTTCCTGCGGGAGTAATTTCGAGCATTAGCCCTGATTCAGACGCAACTGGTGAAATCATGCGTTATGAAGTCAGATCGAATTACGCTAACTCAGAGCAATTAAAAACACTGCAAAGTTATGACATCTATAAAGGCTTAAAGCAAACGCCTGGGGTTGCAGATGTTTCTTCTTTTGGAGGTAGGGTACGTCAGTACCAAGTTATTGTCAGCCCTGAAAGTCTACAAGCTAAAAATGTGACAGTAACAGATCTTATCGAAGCCTTAACAAATGCCAATAGCAATGCTGGTGGTGGTTTATTGCCACGTGGTGAGCAGCAATTTGTTGTTCGTGGTGTTGGCTTGCTGCGAACTACTGAAGACATTAAACAGGTTGTAGTTGCTATTCGCAATGGTGTGCCAATTCGTATTGGCGATGTTGCGCGGGTAGAAATTGGCAATGCTCCACGCTTAGGATTATTTCAATTTAATGACAATCCTGATTCGGTTGAAGGTATCGTTTATCTACGTCGTGGTGAGAACGCAACTGAGGTCTTAGCAAGGGTTCGTAGCACAGTAGAAAATCTCAATAAACAAGTATTGCCACCCGGCATTGAGATCGTTCCGTTCTATGACCGTCAAGTTCTATTGGATATTACTATCGGTACAGTCAAGCACACCTTATTTTTTGGAATTTCTTTGGTGATTGCTGTTTTGTTTTTCTTTCTTGGAAACTTGCGAGCCGCAGCTGTGGTAGCTGCCGTGATTCCTCTGGCTCTGTGCGTATCATTTATTCAGATGCATTTGTGGAGTGTGCCAGCAAATTTGATTTCTCTGGGCGCAATTGACTTTGGGGTGATTGTAGATTCAGCTGTCATTTTGACTGAAAACGTCATGCGCCATTTAGAAGAGGGTGGAAAGAGATTAAATCAAAGCATTATTTTGGCAACTAGTGAAGTTCAGCGCGCGATGTTGTTTTCAACGTGCATCATCATTGTTGCTTACTCGCCATTATTTTTTATGGGCGGCGTTGAGGGGATTATTTTCAAGCCCATGGCCTTTACCATGGGTTTTGCCTTAATTGCTGCAGTGTTGCTGAGCCTAACCTTTTTGCCAGCTATGATTTCCTTGGTATTTGGGGAGGGTTTGCATCATCAGCCACCAGGATTTATTACCAGAATCTTGGGGGGTTATAAGCCTTTATTAAGAAGCTGGATGGATCGACCAAGGACAGTTGTAGCAGTGGCTGTGTTTATTCTAGGCATAACCTTACTCAGCATGACTAAGTTGGGCACTGCATTTTTGCCAACCCTAGAAGAAAATAATATTTGGTTACGTGTCACGCTGCCCAACACAGTGGATTTAGATTATTCGATCAAGTTGGCCAATCAGTTGCGCGAGAATTTTCTAAAGCAGCCTGAGATTGATAAGGTTGCTGCACAGATTGGTCGCCCAGACGATGGAACTGATCCTACTGGGGTATTTAATCAAGAATATGGCTTGTATCTCAAAAGCCCAGATCAGATGCCAAAAGGGTCTAGTAAACATGACCTCATTGCGCGTCTAGAGAAAGAGCTCAAACAAATCCCAGGAGCCTCTTTTAGCTTCTCTCAGTACATTCAAGATAATGTCAATGAGGCACTGTCTGGTGTAAAGGGTGAGAATTCAGTCAAGATCTATGGTACCGATTTGCAGGTCTTAGATCAAAAGGCTCATGAGGTGATGGACCAACTTAAAAAAGTTCGCGGTATCGCTGATGAGGGCATATTGAAAGAGTTGGGTCAGCCAACGCTAAATATTCAGATTGATCGAGAGCGTGCCTCACGTTATGGAATTAATGTAAACGATATTCAGACCATTGTTGCCAATGCTATTGGTGGCGCTGCTGTGACGAATTTGCTAGAGGATGAAAAAACCTTTGGCGTAGCAATTCGTCTTGATGTTAACAGTCGCAATGACATTAGAGACATTTCACACCTTTTGGTTAATTCAGCAAATGGTCCATCCGTACCATTGTTGATGGTGGCTGATGTCCAACTATCCGATGGACCATTCTTTATTTATCGAGAGGCGGGCAAGCGCTACATTGCGATTAAGTTCAGTGTTCGCAATCGCGATTTAGGTAGTGCAGTTGAGGATGCCCAGCATCTTGTGAGTAAGAATATTACTTTGCCGCCAAATTATTCCATCAGCTGGGATGGTCAGTTTAATCAAATGAAACAGGCGCAGAAGAAGCTGATGGTAATTGTGCCATTGGCTTTATTGGGCATTTTCTTATTACTGGTGAGCGCATTTGGTAACTTCCGTGATGCGGTTATTGTGATGATTAATGTGCCGTTTGCCGCTATTGGGGGAGTGATTGCATTGCATTTGGCTGGTGAGACCCTTAGTATTTCAGCGTTCTTTGGATTTTTATCGCTCTTTGGAATTGCTATCCAGGATGGTGTGATTTTGATCTCATTTATTAATAAAACTACCGAGACAGATCATTCTCAAATGAAGGATGCGATGGTGGAGGGTGCTTCACTCAGAGTTCGTCCAGTCCTGATGACGGCCGCACTTTCAGGCCTTGGCCTTTTGCCGGCTGCATTGTCCCACTCTATTGGCTCTGAGGCTCAACGCCCCTTAGCACTTGTCATCGTTGGTGGTATGGTAACAACCACGATTTTGACCCTCTTGGTATTGCCAGTAATATATGGATGGTTTAGAGGTCGCAGCCTAAGCCAAATGGCCAAAGCGTAGTTATTTGGCATTACCACCAAGTATTACAAGGAAAGTATTGAAGTTCATGAGTGAGATGACACAACAACCCCATATCCTGATTTCTAATGATGATGGATATTTAGCTCCTGGACTGTTGGCATTGGTAAATGCTATTCGACCCTTAGGTAGGGTAACTGTAATTGCGCCTGAGCAAAATCATAGTGGCGCTTCTAACTCGCTCACGCTCTCAAGGCCGTTGTCGATTCATCGAGTAGCGGGTGGCGAGCGCGATGGATTTATGTTCGTCAATGGCACTCCGACTGATTGCGTGCATATTGCCATGACTGGTTTCTTAGATCAAAAACCAGACCTAGTGGTTTCAGGTATTAATCAGGGTGAGAATATGGGTGAGGATACCTTGTACTCTGGCACAGTAGCTGCCGCAATTGAGGGGGTAATGTTTGGTGTGCCTGGAATTGCTTTTTCACAAATCGATAAAGGCTGGAGCCGAATAGAGGACGCAGCTAAAGCGGCGCACGATATTGTGGCGCAAATGTTAGTTTCTAAATTAGCCCATTCAGAGGGTATTGCCACATTATTAAATGTCAATATTCCTAATAGACCCTACGCTGATTTGTATCGCTGGCGTGTAACGCGTTTGGGTAATCGCCATCATTCACAACCGGTAGTAATGCAAAAGAGCCCCAGAGGTGAAGACATTTATTGGATTGGGGCCGCTGGCCATGCTAAAGATAGCTCTGAGGGTACCGACTTTCATGCAATTGACGAGGGCTGTATCTCGATTACGCCTATGCAATTAGATTTAACCCACCATGCGCGTTTAGCTGCCATGCGTGAGAATGGCTGGACCCGCGGTTGAAGTCGGCAGCAGAACGTAATGCCGGTCATCGGCAGGCCTTAGCAGCCAAAGTTTTGGCTACTGGTGTAAAGCACGGTAAAACTCTAGAAGCTATTGCAACCGTTCCGCGACATGCTTTTATGGATGCCGGCATGCACCCTCAAGCATATGAAGATACAGCATTACCAATTGGGCATTCACAAACGATTTCTAAGCCATCGGTGGTTGCTCGCATGATTGAGTTACTGCATAAGCCAAGGCATAAGCTAGGCAAAGTCTTAGAAATTGGCACTGGCTGCGGCTATCAAGCTGCTGTTTTAAGTCTGCTTGCAGATGAGGTCTATTCGATTGAGCGTATCCGGCCCTTGCATGATATGGCCAGGGCAAAACTGCGACCATTTCGGATTAATAATTTGCGCTTAATTTATGGCGATGGCATTTTGGGGCTGCCCCAGGCTGCGCCATTTGATGGCATTATTTTGGCGGCAGCTGGTTTGGGTATTCCCGATGCATTATTGGATCAATTGGCTATTGGTGGCCGTTTAGTGGCTCCTGTGGCCAAAAATGAGAAAGAGCAACAATTGGTGATGGTCGAACGCATGAGCTCCCACCGCTACCAAAGAACCGTTTTAGACGAGGTCTTTTTTGTGCCCTTACAATCAGGGGTAGTATGAATTACCCCATAAATGTAATGACTAAATACCTTTTACTGATCCTT
>JALRHB010000140.1 GCA_023253245.1 Polynucleobacter sp.
AAAATTGGCTTTACAATTTGTGCTTAATTATGAAGAAGGAGCAGAAAGTTGCATATTGAATGGTGATAAATATTCCGAAATATTAAATTCAGAACTAATTAATCTCACACCTATTAAAGCTAGACATATGAATATGGAAAGTATTTATGAATATGGCTCTAGAAGAGGATTTTGGAGAATTTATGATTTATTTCAAAAAAATAAAATTCCTTTTACTGTATTCGCAGTAGCAAATGCTTTAAAGCAAAACCCCGATGTTTGTGAAGCATTAAAAAATACAAATATTGAAATTGCTTGCCATGGCTTGAAGTGGATTAATTATCAGCATGTACCAAAAAAAATTGAACAAGCGCATATGAAAGAAGCAATTCAAATTATAAATAAAATTTTTGGAAATCGTCCTCTGGGTTGGTACACAGGTAGGTGCAGTCCCAACACGTTAGATCTTGTTATGCAAGAAAAAGGCTTTCTTTATTCCAGTGATACTTATGCAGATGATTTGCCTTATTGGCATTATAATAAAAACAATAAAATGTTAATGGTTCCATATACTTTTGATAATAATGATGGAAAATTTGTGACAGAAGAGGGCTTTTGTTAAAAAGCCTGGCTGGACTTGGAAGACTCCTTATGGTGTAGCTGCAAAAGATACAGAGCCAGCAGTGCATTTAAATCAAGCTGAAGCGGCTGCTATTTGCCGTTTTTATGGTAAACGTCTACCAACCGATGCTGAGTGGACTGCTGCCGCCTTTTTAGAGCAGCGAGCTAACCCACCTGTTGGCTATGTAAAAGGGGAGCGTTATCCTTTTCCTGGAGGAGTCAATCCTACGGTATCTCATTGCCTCAGTGGCTGCGGTAATTATCAGGGTGTAGCCCCGAAAGGCGCATTAAATAGAGGTAGCGGTCATGTTACTGCTGGCACTACAAAGCCTGGTGTGAATGGACTGTTAGATATGGGTGGTAATGTTTGGGAATGGACGTCGACTCAGCAAGGTGGCGGCTATATCACCCGTGGTGCCTCATGGTGGTATGGTCCAGAGCGGCAACAAGAATCAGATGTGGAGTCAAAATCCGGCGATATTGCTGTGGTTTACATTGGCTTTCGTTGCGTTAGTTAATCCCATGAAACAATAGGGAATGACAACAGTTATTCCCGATCCAAATTCTATTGAGATTACTCCCGAATATCGGGAGGTCATCGATGCTATTGAGCGTCATGACCCTTATATTTTTGTCAGTGGTAAGGCGGGTACTGGTAAGACCACTTTGATTGGCTATTTGCGTGAGAATATTGCCGGTAACGTAGTGGTAGTTGCTCCAACAGGTGTAGCCGCATTGCAAGTGAAGGGGGTAACAATTCACTCCTTCTTTCGATTGCCACCTCGTTTGATATTTCCAGAAGAAGATATCAAACCCTTAAAAGATAAGCGTCTTTATAAAGATATTCGCCTACTCATCATTGACGAAATCTCAATGGTAAGAGCGGATGTCGTAGATGCCATAGATTTATTTTTGCGCGCCAATGGACCCCATAAGAGTCAGCCCTTTGGTGGAATTCAGGTGATGTTTGTGGGGGATTTATTTCAATTGCCACCAGTGGTGTCAAATGCTGATATGCAAGTGCTTGCTGAGCGTGGCTATGAGGGCCCTTATTTCTTTTGTGCCATGGCATTGCATCGTAAAGATGTCACGATGGTGGAGCTATCCAAGATTTTCCGTCAAAAAGATATTCACTTTGCAGATCTCCTGAATCAGATTCGCATTAATCAAGATGTTACTCAGGCTCTCAATGTGCTAAATGATCGGTGCTATCACAACGCTGCACCTGTGGATGAGCAGACCATTACCTTGACCACAACCAATGTGCGGGCTGATCAAATTAATCATGCGGGATTACGCGCTTTGGACACAGAGTCAAAGGTTTATATGGGTAGCACCACAGGTAAGTTCAACGTCGACGATCGAAATCTGCCTTCACCGAATCACCTCACTCTTAAGGTTGGTGCTAAGGTAATGTTTACCGCAACAGATCCAAATTTCCCAAAACGTTGGGTCAACGGTACTATCGGCGTTGTCCGAGAATTACTTCCTAATAGTGTCAAAGTAATGGTCCAAAATGGTTCATACACTAATACAGTTGAAGTGAAAGGGCATCAGTGGGAGTCCTATCGTTACGACCATGACATGATGTCCGGGAAAATATCGCCCAATATTATTGGGACATTCGTACAAATCCCCTTGATGTTAGCCTGGGCAGTCACCATTCATAAAAGCCAAGGCAAAACGCTCGATAAAATTAAGGTCGATTTATCTTCGGGCGCATTTGCATCAGGGCAGGTATACGTAGCCTTAAGTCGCTGCACCTCTATCGAAGGTATTACTCTGGAGCGCCCAATTCAGCCAAAGGATGTGAGCTGCGATCAAGAGGTGAAGCGTTTTTATCTCAACTGCCTAGCGGGCTAAACTTTTCCGCTTAAGTCGCATCGCTAGAAGCCTGCCGCCAAACCGTCTCGCCGATGATCGCTACCGGCAATATATCCCTGATTGATCTCTTCGCCTAAAAGTGCAATCGCTTGCGCACTTCCAAAGTCTAGGCTATTGGCGGGCATTACAGTCACATCGTGACCCATGGCCTTTAACCCTTCGACAACTGCACCAGGCATCGATGATTCAACTGTGAGTTTGCCTAGATCATCAATTCTCCAGCGAGGTGCATCAGAGCATGATTGCGGGTTGAGGTACTCATCAATAAAGCGCATGACAAACTGAACGTGTCCCTGGGGTTGCATATTGCCACCCATGACACCAAATGCCATGGCAGGCTGATTACCTTTGCTTAAAAATGCCGGAATAATTGTATGAAAAGGTCGCTTGCCAGGGGCGACCTGATTGGGGTGTCCATTCACTAGACTAAAACTCATGCCACGATTATGAAAGGCGATGCCACCTGGAGCGACTACTCCAGAGCCAAAGCCTCTGAAGTTTGATTGAATATAAGAAACCATCATGCCAGAGTGATCAGCAGCACAGAGATAAACCGTACCACCAGAGTGCGGATCGCCTGGGCCGTAGCTTCCAGCCTGTTGGTGATTAATTAATGCGGCACGACTAGCTAGGTAGTTGCGATCTAAAAGGGAGTTAGGTGAAATATGCATGGTGCTGGCATCAGATACATAAGCATAAGCATCTGCAAAAGCGATACGCATAGCCTCAACCTGCAAATGAATCCGTTGGGCAGAGTTTGCGGGGTATTGCTTCACATTTGCAGCCTCTAGAATTCCTAAGGTCATTTGCGCCACAATGCCTGATCCATTGGGGGGAATCTCATACAGAGTGTACTCACCGTAATCAAAGGC
>JALRHB010000141.1 GCA_023253245.1 Polynucleobacter sp.
GGATCTACGCCCTGAAAACCAGTAACTACAACGGCGCGACCCGCCTTAAGATCAGCCAGAATTTTTTGATCATCGATACTTTTAATCCGCGCCTTCGTAAAAGAAGAGTCGGTATGCACAGTCACCTGCCAGCCTGCGTAACTGACTGCATCAATGCCTTCACGCATTAGCGCTAAAGCCAACAAACCAGAGCTGACTTGCTCGCCTGTGGAAGCAATTTGATCTAGTTCACGAAGGTTTGCATCAGGATTAATTTCTTTAGCAAGACCAAGCAAGCGATTCGTTTCGCCAGACATTGCTGAAGGCACAACCACCACTTGGTGGCCAGCACGCATCCATTTAGCAACGCGTTTGGCAACATTAGCAATGCGCTCAGTTGAGCCCATTGAGGTGCCACCATATTTATGAACGATAAGTGCCATGAAAACCGTCTATCTAACTATTTATAACAAGGAAAAGTTCCTTGAGGGTCTAAAAAGGGCTTATTTTACAGGGTTTTGCACCCATTCTGGAAGGATCCGCTCGCCAGAAGCCACCAGGTGTGGATAGCTGATCCCAACACCAGCAACAGCAACTAACTCATCGTTTACATAAAGTAAGGGAGCCTGGCGCTCCCAAGGTGGAACATCAGCCTCCTGAAATAAATTTTTGAGGGTTCTGCGAGGGCTATTGGGCTTAATTTGAATCTTTTCTGAGCCGCTCCGCACTCTCAGACTTACTTGATTACTTTCTTGGGCCATTTTTACCCAAGATGCGGGAAGACCCCTCTGCTTCGAATGTGATGGCAAGGGCCTGAATTCCCATGCTCCGCTTCGCTCACAAGCAACCTTAAGAGTGTGTCGCCAAAGGTAGATCTTTTTTTGATCATGCATCCATTCAAGTCTGGCATCTGCCTGCGTATTATGAAGATCACGCCACCATGCCTCTAAGCGCTCTTGCGATGGCATAGCCAGATCATTCAATTTGAGCCAATAGCGCAAGACGTTATTCGCAGCAGGTAAATCCTTTTTTGCCAAATCAAGCAAAGGTCGTACTTGTAATTGTTCATCCTGGATCATCGCTTTGCCATCCAAGATAGCTAGTCGATCCAGTAACTTCTGTGATTGCGCTATGAGCCCTGCACTTCTGGCTAAGTTAGAAACAGCCTCTGGCTGAATTTTTTCCAATCTTGGAATAATTTGCTTACGAATCGCATTACGTCGATAAACTAAGCTTTGATTACTGGGATCTTCCACCCATTTCAGCTTTTTCTCTTTGGCATAAGCCTCTAGATCTGCCCTACTTTGCCCCAATAGCGGTCGCCAGAGAGAGATTGAATGGTCGCCATTCGTTTGAATACGCTCTTGCGGCATACCGGATAGACCAGCAACTCCAGATCCACGTAAAAGCTGCAACAAAATAGTTTCAGCCTGATCGTTTTGATGGTGTGCAAGCAATAAATCTTCGATTCCATGCTCGGCACACAGCTCAGTCAAAGCTTCATAACGCCCCGCCCTAGCTCTTGCCTCGATATTGCCACTTGAGAGGTCGGAAAAGTGCAATAAGCGGAAATCAAAATGGATTTTGTATTTTTTAGCCAAGCTCTCGCAGAACTCAAGCCACTGATCAGCTTGCTTTTGCAATCCATGATGGATATGAAATAGCCATACTTCAATAGTGTGCGGCGAATCTTGTGAAACTGCTTTACAAACAGTATCAAGCAATACAACCGAATCTAGGCCACCACTAACAGCAACCCCAATTCGTTTGACTGCCTTAGGACTTGGTTTCGATTTCCTTGAACTTGCCATAACTCATCAAGCGTTCATGGCGACGCTGAAGAAGCGCATCCACTTTCATGCCATCAAACGTTTTAAGAGATTCGGCAAGCGCCTTACGCATATTAACCATCATCGCCTCGTAATCACGATGGGCGCCACCTACTGGTTCAGCAACAATCTTATCTATCAAACCAAGCGCTTTAAGACGTTGAGCAGTTAAGCCCAATTGCTCAGCAGCTTCAGGAGCTTTATCAGCCGTTTTCCACAAAATCGAAGCACAACCTTCAGGAGAGATCACAGAATAGGTGGAGTTTTGAAGCATCAACACGACATCGCCCATTGCAATAGCAAGTGCGCCACCCGAACCGCCTTCACCAATAATGGTGGCAATAATGGGCACCTCTAATTCTGCTTGTACATAGAGATTGCGACCAATAGCTTCCGATTGATTGCGCTCTTCAGCATCAATACCCGGGAAAGCACCGGGAGTATCAACGAAAGTGAATACTGGTAATTTAAATTTTTCAGCAAGACGCATTAAACGCATCGCCTTGCGGTAACCTTCAGGGCGACTCATACCAAAGTTTCTCAAGGCACGCTCTTTTGTGTCCCTTCCTTTTTGATGACCAATCACCATGCAAGGTTGACCATCAAAACGCGCTAAACCACCAATAATCGATTGATCATCTGCAAAATTACGGTCACCATGCAGCTCATGAAAATCCGTAAATAAAGCAGCAACGTAATCTAATGTGTAGGGACGTTGCGGATGACGTGCAACTTGCGAAACTTGCCAAGGCGTTAAGTTCGCATAAACATCTTTTGTGAGTTGCTGGCTTTTTTCCGTAAGTGCCTTGATCTCATCAGAAATATCAACCGATGATTCATCTTGTACAAATTGGAGCTCCTCAATCTTCGTCTCTAACTCGGCGATGGATTGCTCAAAATCTAGGAAAGTCGTTTTCATAGGCTGATTTTAATATTCAACAGGCATGGGGTCGATACTTCTCCACATATACCAAGTGGCAACTGTGCGCCAAGGGGCCCAATTTTCCGCTACTTCACGGGCCTCATGCCTGCTCACAGGCTCTCCACTGAAGTAATTAAGGGAAATAGCCCTAATAAGGCCAACATCATCCAGAGGCAGAATATCTGGCCTAACCATATTAAAAATAAGGAACATTTCGGCTGTCCAGCGCCCAATACCCCTAATTTGCGTCAATTCCTGAATAATGGCCTCATCCTCCATACCCATCCATTGCTTAGCGTGTAGGCGACCAGCATCAAAATGCTCCGCTAAATCGCGAATATATTCCACTTTACGACTGGACAATCCAGCCATACGCAACTGCTCGACGGATAAAGACAATATATTTTTGGGGCTCACCTTATTCTTGAGGGCTAAAAGGACTTTATTCCAAACCGATTGAGCTGCCGCAACAGAAATTTGCTGGCCGACGATTGCTCTTGCTAATGTAGTAAAGGGATCGCCTCGAGTTGTTAAAAAACCAGAGCCGTGTTTTGGAATGATCTTTTTGAGAATACGATCTTGCTTCATGAGTTCAGCACAAGCCTGCTCCCAATAATC
>JALRHB010000142.1 GCA_023253245.1 Polynucleobacter sp.
TCCTCACGTGACCAGAAATCATATTGATGATTGAGCCTGGCACAAAGAATGGGGAAATACGACGGGGACCCCGAGCCAATAACTCAGCGCCCGTCTCTTCAATCATTGGCAAACCGCCAATGCCTGAGCCCACCATGACACCAATGCGCTCTGCGTTCTCTTCTGTTACTTGCAACCCACTATCACGAATGGCTTGCGTGCCAGCAGCAATGCCGTAATGGATAAAGCTATCCATATGGCGCGCCTCTTTGGCAGATACGTATTCTTCAACATTGAAATCTTTGACTTCACCAGCAAAATGAACGCTCAAAGGTGTGTGGTCAAACTTCGTGATCGTAGCAATCCCTGATTTGCCCGCGAGCAAATTAGACCACGCTACATCAACGGAATTACCAACAGGTGAAATAAGGCCTAAGCCGGTAACAACTACCCGGCGACGGCCATTTGATACAGACACAGTATTAGCTAGGAATTAGCCCGGGAATTAACCCTGAGCTTTAGATTTAGCGAAATCGATAGCGAGCTGAACGGTGGTAATTTTTTCAGCTTCCTCATCAGGAATTTCGATGCCGAATTCATCTTCCAGTGCCATTACTAACTCAACAGTGTCAAGAGAGTCTGCGCCTAAGTCATTCACAAAAGAAGATTCATTTTTGATCTCTCCTTCTGCGACGCCTAATTGCTCAGCGACGATCTTCTTAACGCGTTGTTCGATGTTATCCATTAAGTCCCCCAAGGGTTATAAAAAAACGATGAAAAGGATTTTATCAGCTTGGCAGACTGAATTAGCAAATCCACCAAAAAATGAGCAAACTCCTGCAATAAATTACGCTAAATAAAGGCCACCATTGACATGTAGGGTATTACCCGTAATGTATCCCGCAGCCGGAGAGGCTAAAAATGCCACTGCCTGAGCCACATCCTCTGGGCTGCCCAACCTAGCCAGGGGAATATTTACTTTTAGGGCATTTTGCTGCTCTTCGCTCAGGGCTCGGGTCATATCGGTGTCGATAAAGCCCGGTGCCACACAATTGACAGTGATATTACGACTGCCAATTTCACGAGCTAAGGCACGAGTCATACCAGACACGCCTGCTTTTGCTGCAGCATAGTTAGCCTGACCAGGATTACCCATGTGACCAACTATTGAGGTGATATTGATGATACGGCCAGCGCGAGCCTTCATCATCGGACGCATTACCGCTTGAGATAGGCGAAAGACCGAACTTAAGTTGGTATCAATCACATCAGTCCACTCTTCGGACTTCATGCGCATAGCCAAGTTATCACGGGTAATGCCAGCATTGTTTACAAGGATATTGATACCGCCATACTCTTTAACAATCAGATCGATGATTTCTTCACAAGCATTTGCCGCAGTAACATTCAGCACCTTGCCGGCACCACCAGAGACTTTTAAGCGCTCATCGATAGCTTTCGCACCATTCTCTGAGGTTGCAGTACCAATCACCTTGGCGCCACACTTTGCAAGCTCATCTGCAATAGCCTGCCCAATACCACGCGATGCCCCGGTGACCAATGCAATTTGTCCGCTTAGATCAAGATTCATATTTGTCTTTCACTATTTCTCAATAATTGTGAATATTTACTTTACTGCAGCCAGCGCTTCATTAAGGCTAGTTTCATCAAAAATAGGTAGGCCAACGACATTTTCATTAATACGCTTAGTAAGGCCTGCCAACACTTTTCCAGGACCACATTCAATGACTTGAGTAATACCCTGCGCAGCCATTGCATTGATGGTTTCTTGCCAGCGTACCGGCTTGGCAGCTTGACGCACCAGCGCATCCTTAATAGCGGCAGGATCACTCAAGATTTCCACATCCACATTATTAATTACTGAAACAGCCGGGGATTTGAATTCAATATTAGCTAGATAGGCCTCTAACTTTTCTGATGCAGGTTGCAATAATGAGGAGTGAAGTGGTGCGGACACAGGCAAAGGTAAAGCACGTTTCGCACCAGCTGCTTTAAGTAATTCGCAAGCTTTGCTAACAGCATTGTTAGCACCTGCTATAACCACTTGTCCAGGCGCGTTAAAGTTCACTGCCTCCACAACCCCGCCACACGCTAGAGCAGCTTCGGCACATACTGTTTTCACAATCGCGTCATCGAGCCCTAAAATTGCTGCCATACCACCCGTACCTACTGGTACTGCGGTTTGCATAGCCTCAGCTCTAAAACGTACGAGAGGTACAGCATCTTTAAAAGCCAACACTCCTGCAGCAACTAAAGCAGAGTACTCACCTAAGCTATGGCCTGCCATAACCTTGGGAGTAGGCCCGCCAGCAGCCAACCAAGCACGATAAAAAGCAATCGCAGCCGTAAGCATCACTGGTTGAGTATTGGTTGTTAAGGCAAGCGCTTCTGCGGGGCCTTCGGCAATCAGTTTTGCAACATTCTCTCCCAATGCTTCCGAGGCTTCTTGCAAGGTAGCGCGCACCTCAGGACGATCTGCAATTGTGTTGAGCATCCCAACAGATTGGGAACCTTGACCAGGAAATACAAAGGCAAATGTCATAAAAAATATTCGCGGTTAAATGTTAATGAAATTCGGTTCTTTAATATTTGATGGTCACTGCACCCCAAGCAAACCCACCGCCTACACCTTCAAGAAGAAGATGTTGACCACGCTGAATTTGACCGGATCGAACTCCAGCATCAAGCGCTAGCGGAATGGATGCAGCAGAAGTATTGCCATGTTCATGGACTGTGACAATAACCTTTTCCATAGACATACCCATCTTGCGCGCAGTACCCTCCATAATTCGGATATTGGCTTGATGGGGGACTAGCCAATCTATCTGCTCTGGTTTGAGCTTAGCCTTTTCTAAAGCTTCATGAGCAACTTGCTCCAAAACCTTTACAGCCAATTTAAATACCGCTTGACCATCCATAGTCATAAATGGAGAACCATGCACTTGACCGTTGCCAGCACGCCCTGGAACACAAAGAATATCGCGCTGACTGCCATCTGCATGTAAGGCAGTCGATAAAATGCCGGGCTCCTTAGAGGCCTCTAACACCACTGCGCCAGCACCATCACCAAACAACACTGAAGTAGTGCGATCTTCAAAGTTTAAGATCCGCGAGAAAGTTTCGGCACCCAAAACCAATACTTTTTTGTAGCTGCCAGTGCGAATAAAAGCGTCTGCAATCGCTAATGCATAGGTAAAGCCAGCGCAAACTGCTTGAACATCAAATGCAGCGCAATTAGTATGCGCACCAAGCTTATCTTGCACAACACAAGCTGTACTTGGAAAACCACCCAAATGATCTGGTGTGGAAGTTGCCAAAATAATCAGATCGAGATCTTCTGAACTACA
>JALRHB010000143.1 GCA_023253245.1 Polynucleobacter sp.
TTAAAATTTTTTCGTTCTTTTAAAATTGATAATAAAATACATCCTGAACCGAAACCTATATCAAGAAAATTAATTTTATTTTTATTTTTATAAATTTTTAAGACTTGCTCTATTATAAGCTCTGTCTCTGGTCTTGGAATTAAAACACCAGGAGCAACCATCAATTCAATGGCATGAAATCCTTTTTTCCCTAGGATATAAGCAATGGGTTCGCCATTGATCCGACGCTGCTCCAATTGTTTCCATGCCTTGTATGCTGATTCATTAAGCAGCATATCATCGCGCGAGAGTAGTGCTGAACGTGGTAGCTGGTAGTGTTCCTCTAGTACCTGCGCCAACAAAATACGTGCCTCGTTACCTGGAAGAGCTGAAGAGCTCAATAATGCTTTTAAGGATTTTGAAGTAAGACTTTGCTGATCACTCATTACGAGCTGTTTAGTTGTCGCCAAGGGCCGCCAGTAATTCGGCTTGATGTTCAGATGCCAAAGCATTGCAAAGATCATCTAAGTCACCATCCATCATGGCATCAATTTTATAAAGCGTGAGGTTAATACGGTGGTCTGTAATACGACCTTGAGGAAAGTTGTAAGTTCGAATGCGATCACTACGATCACCCGATCCAATCAAAGACTTTCTAGTCTGAGCTTCTAGTTGATGCTTCTCGCGTTCTCTAGCATCCATGATACGAGAGACCAGCACTTTCATAGCTTGTTCGCGGTTACGGTGTTGGCTACGGTCATCTTGGCATTCCACCACCGTGCCTGTTGGCAGGTGAGTGATCCGAACTGCAGAGTCGGTTTTATTAATATGCTGACCGCCTGCGCCAGATGCTCTAAAGGTATCAATTCTGAGCTCGGCAGGATTGATTCTAACTGCCTCAAGCTCATCGGCTTCTGGCATGACTGCAACAGTGCAGGCGGATGTATGAATACGTCCCTGGGTCTCAGTTTGAGGTACGCGCTGCACTCGATGACCCCCAGATTCAAATTTAAGTCTAGAGTAAACAGACTGGCCTACAAGGCGGAGAACTACTTCTTTGTAGCCACCTAAATCTGATTCAGCAGCGTTGACCACTTCAACTTTCCAGCCTTGACGTTCAGCAAAGCGCGTGTACATTCTGAGTAAGTCCCCGGCAAATAGAGCGCTTTCATCGCCACCAGTGCCTGCCCGAATTTCAAGAAATACATTGCGCTCGTCATTCGCATCTTTGGGTAATAGTAGTTTCTGTAGAACTTTCTCAAGCTCTTCCATAGTGGCTTGAGCTTGTTTTTGTTCTTCATCAGCAAAGTCCTTCATTTCAGGGTCTTTGCGCATTTCCTCAGCCGCTTGTGCATCTGCTTCAGCTTGTTTGTAAAGGGAAAATTGTTCAACCACCGCAGCAATATCAGCATGTTCGCGAGTAAGCTTACGATAGTTGTCCATATCCTTCGTGGACTCTTCGGTAGTTAATAGGGAATTGAGTTCGGCTAAGCGCGTATCTAGGTATTCTAGCTTAGCCCGCATGCTGGGCTTCATCTAATGGTCTTCTGGCTTGGAGTGCGAGGCGAATAATTTAGGTAGCAACTTGATCAAGGCGTCGCGCTCAGCGCCATTGGAATGTTGAAGAGCATGTAATGAGCCATGCAAGAATTTATTGGTAAGGCTCTGTGCCATTGCATTAAGCACTTCTTGTGGATCATCGCCACGCATCAACCGTTTCATGGCGCGATCAAGCTCTAGCTGACGAAGATATTCACCTTGCTGTTGTATATCCTGAATCAGGGGGACGGCCTTGCGACCCTGCATCCAATGCATAAAGTTGCCCACACGATCTTCGATGATGGCCTCGGCTTGGCTAACCGCTGCTTGACGTAGGGATGCTCCTGTCTGAATCATGACGCCAAGATCATCTACTGTGTATAGGTAAATATCGTTTAAGCGAGAAATCTCAGGCTCAAAGTCTCGCGGTACTGCCAAGTCGATCATCACCATAGGTTTATGGCGACGTTGTTTGAGGGCGCTCTCGACCATTCCTAGACCAATGATTGGAAGCGATGATGCTGTACTTGAAACAATGATGTCAAATTCATGAAGACGTCCAGGAAGCTCGGACAGCTTGAATGACTCCGCTTCAACATCCTGGATAGCAATCGAATCGGCCAACTCTTGTCCACGTTCGATCGTGCGATTGGCAATTGCAACACCTTTGGGTTTACGCGCTACAAAGTGGGTAGCACATAAAGTGATCATCTCGCCAGCGCCAATAAATAGAATGCGCTGCTCTGCAATTGATTCAAAAATACGTTCGGAAAGTCGCACTGAGGCTGCTGCCATTGAGATGGAGTGGGCGCCAATTTCAGTGGAGCCGCGCACTTCTTTGGCAACTGCAAATGTTTTTTGGAAAAGTTGATTCAGATAAGTACCTAATACGCCCGCGTCATTTGCGGTTCGTACAGCATCTTTCATTTGCCCCAAAATTTGGGTTTCACCAATCACCATGGAATCCAAACCACAGGCAACCCTAAAAGCATGTCGGACCGCATCGGATTGCGGTAGCGAATAGATGTGGGGTTCTAAGCTACTTGGCGCCAGCTGCTGAGTTTTAGCCAACCAATCAAAAGTGGCCTCATGTAAAAGGCCAGTGGCATCCGCATCATTTGCTGCGCAATAGACTTCGGTGCGGTTACAGGTTGACAAAATTGTCGCCTCTGGCAAGTCGGCCTGATTCGCGCCAACGAGATGCTGGCGAAGGTCATGCAAGGCTTCCTGAAGAAACTCAGGGTCGAAGGCAACCTTCTCCCGAATGGCGACCGGCGCTGTGTGATGATTGATGCCGAGTGTCAACAACTTCATAATGGCTGATTATAGATTTGATGCCACTATTAATGGGGGTGCTGATGGGGTTTTTAGCTTTTTTCGTGGTTGGTGGCCTATCAGGGGTATTTGCCTGGATTTTGTACCCCGGGAAAAGGTCGGGTAGACCGAAGGCAAAACAGTTCCTCATAGTTGCATTTCTTGGCATTATGGCGGCTATTTTGGTCTCCTATGTAGGGCAAATCATAGGTTTATTTCAATCGGGTCAGATGCTTGAATGGATTTGTGTTACCGGCGCCTCTTGTTTGGCGGGGGGCTTATATGTGAGCGTAAGCAAATAGGCGGAAATATGTTGCTATTAGCTATCTGGCTAGAGGATTTATCAATAATTAATGTGTAATATATTACACAATTTTTACTGGATTGTGGCAAAATACTCATTATGAATTTACGAGAAATTGGAGCGCAGGTAGCGAATCGCAGAGTTGCTCTTGGCTT
>JALRHB010000144.1 GCA_023253245.1 Polynucleobacter sp.
CAAAACCCATCAGTTTGGCTGATGCAGCCAGATGTTTTCTTCTTGAGGGGTTGACTGGCTTCTTACTCATTTTCACCAGAAAACAGTGACTCTAAGATGTTGACGCCATCTTGAGATATAGCGCTTATAGAAATTTCTCGGGCATTTTCATCTGACACACTACTAAGTTGAATAGTGATGTCAAAAGGGGGAAGGGTACCAGCTGCTTTATCTGGCCACTCCACTAAACAAAAGCCTGCCTCATCAAAGTTCTCGGCAAATCCCGCCTCCTGCCACTCTAGTGGGTCGCGCATTCTGTAAAGATCAAAGTGGTTGGCGACGATGTTGGGGTTTTTACTGTCATCCGGATTGCTCATATTTAGCGGGTAGGGCTCACATAAAGTATATGTTGGGCTTTTTACCCGCCCGCTAAAGCCCAGTGCTTGAATAAGATAGCGAGCAAAGGTTGTTTTACCGGCTCCAAGTTCACCCTCAAGAGAAATATTGAGGTGGGCACGAGGATGAAGAAGGAAGAAGTCTCGCAGACTGGCGGCCAGTTTTTTAGCAAAACCTGCCGTATCCGCTTCCTGCCTACAATGCTGTTTATATGAATCTTGAGCCATTTGCCTAGTTTATTCAATTATTAAGAGATATTCTGTATTCCTGATGCCCCTTGAACCATCCTCTCATCTCTCGAATCTCGCCGATCTTCGCCAGTGGCTTGATGAGCAGTCCAAGCAATTGGGCTTTGATAGTTTGCGTATTACAGATACGCAATTAGGGGTGGCAACAGAGCGCTTAAAAGAATGGCTAGCGCAAGGGTGTCACGGTCAAATGGAGTATATGGAGCGCCACGCACAATTACGCTCAGACCCCAATTTACTCGTGCCGGGCGCGATTCGGGTGATTTGTGTCGCGATGAATTATTTGTCTCCCCAGATTAACTTTGATGCGGAGTGGGATCGCTTGGCTCAACCAACAGAGGCGGTAATTTCTGTTTATGCTCGTGGTCGGGATTATCACAAGGTTATGCGTCTTCGCTTACAGGAATTGGCAAAACGGATTGAAGCGAGAATCGGTGCATTTGGTTATCGTGTCTTCACGGATTCGGCACCTCTGATGGAGGTGGAGTTAGCTAAAAAAGCTGGTTTGGGTTGGCGAGGAAAACATACCTTATTGCTCAATCGCAAATTAGGCTCAACTTTCTTCTTGGGCGAGATATTGGTTGATATTCCCCTGCCGATCGATCAAGAGCAGGAGTCGCACTGCGGCACATGCCAAGCGTGTATCGAGGTCTGCCCAACACAAGCCATTACAGCACCTTATCAATTGGATGCTCGCAGGTGTATTTCCTATCTGACAATAGAAAATCCTGGCGCTATTCCTGTGGAGTTTCGTAAAGCCATGGGCAATCGGGTTTACGGTTGTGATGATTGTCAATTAATTTGCCCATGGAATAAGTTTGCACAGCGAACTGAAGTGCCTGATTTTGCTCAGCGAGAGGGCTTAGGCAGCGCCAGTCTCTTGGAGTTGTGGTCATGGACTAAAGAAGACTTTGAGAAACGCCATGAGGGTAGTGCTATCAGGCGAATTGGGTATTCCCGTTGGCGCAGAAACATTGCTGTAGCCCTTGGAAACGCCTTGGCTGATCAGCATTTATCTCAAGGAGTTCTAGAGCAAATTCGGGTGGCGTTGACCAAAGCCTTACCGGAGGCTGACCAATTGGTAGCTGAGCATATTGAGTGGGCCCTTGGGGTTAATATTTGACAAAAAAAATCTGCCAAGCTCTTACAATAGTCCGATGTCTTTGCCCGACCAAGCTCCGTTAAGTTCCAATCATTCTCAAAGTTCTGAGGCTGTAGTTCACCGCTTTCAGACTCGCAAGGATGCTTTTTGGGCGGGTATTCGGGATGCTGCTGGCGCTCCCGCCATGGTCTTGTTTGCGGGTATGGTTGGTTTTGGAGCAATGGGCAAGACCAACGGGCTCGATGTTTGGTTTACTGGCGCTACTAGTATGTTGATGTTTGCCTTGCCAGGTCAGGTAGTGTTGTTAGAGATGGCCATTACTGGATCTTCTGTTCTTGCTATTGCCTTGGCTGTCACTCTGACATCCACCCGTTTTATTACGATGACAGTTACGCTTTTTCCTCAACTGCATGCAAGAGACCGTAACTATAGACTCTATGCTTCTGTACATTTGCTGGCTATGACAGCTTGGGCGATCTCAATGCGTGAATTCGAAAAAATTGAATTAAAGCATCGCTCAAGTTACTTTGTTGGCTTGGGCTTATTGTGTTGGCTAATTACTATTCCTGGAACCGTCTTGGGTTTTTACTTAGCAGGGATGGTGCCCATTGCGGTAACGCTTGGCCTTGTTTTTATTAATCCCCTGTTTTTCCTACTCACGTTTACTGAGGTAAAACCTTGGATCAACCGAATTGCTATCGGTTTAGGATTTGTAATGGGCCCACTCTTTTATATTCTTGATCGTGATACGAGTGTGCTAACCACGGGTCTAGTGGCAGGCACGATCGCCTATCTATTTGATCGTAAAGTTTTGCGTAAGAAAGCTGGGCTAGTGGGATGATGAATGCGTCACTATCAGGCTGGGGCTTATGGCTTGCTTTATTGGGGGCGACTGTTGGAACCTATATTTGCCGAGCAATTGGTGTTCTACTCTCGAATCGAATTAATCAAGATAGCGAGATTTTTCGTTGGTTAGCGGCTGTAACCTATGCCATGGTTGCGGCGTTAACGGTGCGAATGGTGCTAATGCCGATTGGTTTGTTAGCGACTGTTCCTGTATGGATTCGTATTCTGATTTGTCTATTGAGCATTGGTGTCATGGTCTCAAAGCCAACTCGCCGCTTGGTTCCAGCCTTATTGACTGGAACATTATTAATGCTCACCTACGGTGTCATGCGCTAACTGCCAAGTGCATTAAAGATGAGCAGCCAATATTTTGGCAATGTGCACCGCATCTCTTTGAGTGCCATCAGCTATTTGATGGCGACAGCTTGTACCATCAGCTACCACCCAGCTATCAGGCGACTTACGGATACTTGGTAATAAGCTTGCCTCAGCCATTTGCTTCGAAACTTCAATATGCTCGGCTTCATAACCAAAAGAACCAGCCATACCGCAACAACCGGAGTTGTAAATGGTAACGGTGTTGTTTTTAGGCACATTCAGCATCGTAAAAGTAGCTTCCACAGCACTCAGTGATTTCTGATGGCAGTGTCCGTGAATTTTAATC
>JALRHB010000145.1 GCA_023253245.1 Polynucleobacter sp.
AAAAAAAGCGGGTGCGAACTATCAAGGTTTGTGCCCGTTTCATTCTGAGAAATCTCCTTCATTCTCTGTCTCGCCGACTAAGCAGTTTTATCACTGCTTTGGATGCGGGGCGCACGGCTCGGCCATCAGTTTTTTAATGGAGTACTCAGGCCTTGGTTATGTAGATGCGATTGAAGAGTTAGCACGTTCCGCTGGATTGGATGTTCCCCGAGAGGAGCGTTCTGCAAATGATGTTGCACGACAGCAGAAAGCCATGGCTTTAAGTGAGGTGATGAGCGCTGCTGCTGATTGGTATCGTCAACAACTAAAAGGAGCGCCTCGCGCAGTTGAATACCTCAAGGGTCGTGGTCTTACTGGTGAAATTGCCAAGCGTTATGCCTTGGGTTACGCCCCAGATGGTTGGCAAGGCTTGGAAGCAGTATTTGGTTCATACAGCAATGAAGAGTTAGCTAAAACTTTGCTTGAAGGCGGTCTACTGATTCAGAGCGAGCAGGGGGGTGATCACTCTAATTTAGGACAAGTTACGCGACGATACGATCGTTTTCGTGATCGCATCATGTTCCCTATTCGTAATCCAAAAGGGCAAACAATTGGCTTTGGTGGGCGCATCCTTGATCAGGGTGAGCCAAAGTATTTAAATTCACCCGAGACACCGCTTTTTTCTAAGGGCAATACGCTGTACGGTTTGTTTGAGGCCAGACAAGCGATTCGCGCCCAAGAGTATGTGCTCGTTTGCGAAGGTTATATGGATGTAGTTGCGCTGGCGCAATTGGGTTTCCCAAACGCTGTGGCGACATTAGGTACTGCTTGTACTGCAAACCATGTGCGTATGTTGTTACGTCAAACTGATCGTATTGTGTTTTCATTTGATGGTGACTCCGCAGGTCAGCGCGCTGCACAACGTGCATTAGAGGCTTGTTTGCCTCTGATGTCAGACGATAAGGAAATTCGCTTCTTGTTTTTGCCGGCCGAACATGACCCAGATAGTTATGTGCGTACTTATGGTGCTCCAGCTTTTGAGAAGACTATTAAAGAGGCAATGTCGCTCTCAAGTTTCTTTTTCAAGATTGTGAGTCAGGAACACGATCTGACTACTCCAGAGGGCAGGGCGCAAACTCATCATGCTGCTAAGCCTTTGTTACTCTCTATGCCACCCATTGCTTTGCGCACACAAATCTTGCGGGAGTTGGCTATTCGCACGAACTCCACTGCTTCAGAGTTAGAGGCATTCTGCGGTTTGACAGTTGCACCTCAGCCAACCCAACAAACTTTTTATGCAAATAAGAATCAGCATGCTCCCAACTTTATTCAAGCGAGTGGCGGGAACCGTGCTAAGGCTGCACCTTGGCAAACTTTTACAGGTCTGCCAAATAGAGTGGCAATACAAAATATTGCGCCCCCTCAGGCTCCAACTGACTTGGCAGAGCAAATATTACGTGTGCTGATTCAGTTCCCACACTTGGGCAAAGCTCTCGATAGTAATAAACGTCAATTGGCTTTGCATGCTTCAGAACTCCGCTCTGCCAAAGCCCTAGAGTTGATGAAGGATTTGCTGTCCCAATGTGATTTAGTCGAATTAATTCCCGGGGAAAATGGTCAGCCACCGATGGTAGGTGCTGGTGCGTTTGCTTTATTCCAAGATCAACTCTCCCGCAGTGAGCTTGCGCCCTTGTATGAGGTTCTCAGAAAGCGGGTAATGGGGTCGGATTTAGAGCTTGAGGGGGCAGTAGCCGATCTCGAGGGGGCCTTCAAAAAACTGGAATTAAGTCAGCTTAAGACAGAAATGACCGAGATTGCTCAAAGAATTGCAAATAACACTGCTACCCAGCTAGATCGCGCCCGTTATCGAGAATTGGGCGAACGCCTGAAGAATGCGTAAGTTTTTTCTGATTTACCCCTAGAAAACCCAAAAAACTACCCCATATCTTGAGTATGGAAAGGGGTAAAAAAGTTGCAATCGACTATAATCCTCTATTCTCAAGAAAAAACCGATTTAATTCAGCTACTTGCGCTTTATTTTGAAGAAATTTGGGGCAAGTGGAAAACGTGGCTGTGTCTAATCAGTCGAGATCAATCATCAGTAACGTGAGTCAGTGCTAATAAATGCCAAATACGAAGAAAAAACCTGCTAAACCAGTTGCTAAAGCAAAAGCCCCAGCTAAACCAGCTGCAAAACCAAAAGCTCAAGCCAAGCCAGCTCCTAAGGCTAAGACTCCTGCAAAGCCGGCTGCGAAAGCACCTGCAAAGCCAGTGAAAGCTAGCGCCAAGCCAGCTCTCAAGGCCAAGACTTCGGCCAAACCAGTTGCCAAAGCAAAAGCACCAGCCAAGCCAGTTGCAAAACCAAAAGCTCCGGTCAAGCCAGCTCTCAAATCTAAGAGCCCAGCTAAGCCAGCCCCAAAGGCTAAAGTAACAGCAGCTACTAAACCAAGTTCTAAGTCAGCAAAGGCTCCAGCAAAAGCAGCGGCTAAGCCAGCACCAAAGGCGAAAGCACCAACAGTTAACAAGCCAGTAATAAAAGCAAAAGCGTCTGCAAAAGTAGCGGCAAAGGCTGAAAAGATAGAGGCCCCTAAAAAAGGAAAGCTTGCTGTAGCTAAGACTGAAGTCGCCAAACCGGCGAAGCAGGCGAAAGAGGCGAAAGAATTAAAAGACGCTAAGGGCAAAAAAGCTAAGGAGCTTGAGGTTGAAGCAGTGGCGACCGATGAAGTAAAAAAAGGTCGTAAGCCAAAAGCGGATAGCGCCGCAGACGGTGCAGAGCCTGTTTTGACAGATCGTCAAAAAGCACGTGAGCGTAAAGCAAAAGAAAAGGCGCTCTTAAAAGAATTCGCAGCACAACAATTGGGCTCCGAAGAGCAGCAAGAATTACGTCGTACTCGTCTTAAGACTTTGATCAAGATGGGTAAATCCAAGGGTTATTTAACTCATGGTGAAATGAATGACGTGATGTCAGATGAGTTATCCGATGCTGATGCGCTCGAGACATTGATTGGCTTGTTAAATGACATCAATATTACCGTTTACGAGCAAGCTCCGGACGCTGAAACACTTTTGCTAAGTGAGAACACCTCAGCGGCTACTTCTGAAGAAGAGGCTGAAGAAGAGGCTGAAGCTGCACTCTCAACAGTTGATTCCGAGTTTGGGCGCACTACTGACCCAGTACGCATGTATATGCGTGAGATGGGTACAGTCGATCTTCTAACTCGCGAAGGCGAGAT
>JALRHB010000146.1 GCA_023253245.1 Polynucleobacter sp.
CCATCTCCTTAGAGAGAGGCTGGTCTTGCATTGTTACCTTAGTACCATCAGGATAGTAAGTGTTGCCATATCCGATAGTAGGTATTTTAGCAGGACACAAGTAGGGTCGTGAAGAATAACCTTCGTGCTTCTTGATTAGCTCATACCACTCATCGCGGCGAACCTGTGGCATACACTCCAGAACGTCAGTCAGGCGTAACGCCTTGTCCCAGTAGTCAGAATGCAGGGCTGCCATTGCCTTGTCTTTCTGCATCAAGCCTGAGACGTTGAGGCCAATGCGACCTTGATCTTCTCGGCAGGCTTTCAGGTAATAGCCCAATGCCGATTTGCAATCGTCACCCTGCATGAACGCATCTACAGCGCCAATGGAAGCGGCGATGCGCTTGTGGGTGGTAAGTAGCGCACCAAGCAGCGATGTGTCTACAGGTGCAAAAAAGCCACTTCCTGTGGCTGTTGATAGCGTGAGTTCGGTTTTCATTCCATCTCCATTAGTTGATGTGCATGTTTTGCGACATGTCAGCCATAGCTTTGAGCCAGGCTTCGCGCTTGTTTGCTGCTGCGTACAGCTCACCAGCCGTAATCCAGCCAAAATTGTCGCCATACATGCGAGTATTTGGCTTTAGCGTCTTGAGGTATGCAATGGCATTGGTGTTGATGTTGATTGCACCAAGGTAGTCTCCAGCCTCGATGCAGGCAGGGTATCCGCTGGCAATGTGGTTGTAAGTGTCCATCTCTGGTGTCTTGTGCATAGCTCACCCTGACCATCTCTTTGATCTGAATGTCTTCATCCGAATGGCAAGGTGATGCAGTGCAACATCCATCCTTGTCATCATTACTGATGGGTTTTCGGCGGACAGCTTTAGCCACTCAATAGATTGACCAAGACATGCATTAAGGTATTCGCGTTTTCTGGTTTTCATGTGAGGCCCTCACTTCCCGTTTCGTTCCGATGAGTTAATACTATTACATACCAGCATCAGACGCAAGCGGTTTGTAATAGTTATTTATCGCCAAGAATCCGACCCTTTGCCACCTCAAAGTAATGACCATCCATCTCGATTCCTATGAACTTGCGACCAAGGTTTCGAGCCGCCACTCCGGTAGAGCCTGACCCCATGGTGAAGTCGAGGATGGTTTCACCTTCGTTTGTGTAGGTCTTGATTAGGTATTCCATGAGGGCGACCGGTTTTTGGGTGGGGTGCAGTCCGCGCGAACCAGCAGATCGTGTACTAAATTTAAGTATTACGCTGGGGTACGCTTCATCATAGACTCTTCCCACGTACTTATCGCACTGCTCATCTATAAAATACCCTGACGATTCTCCAACATTGTTATTACTCTTCTTTATAGGTTTTTCTCTTTTTGCCATAACAGGGTTGTAAGTTGCTTGTTTATTGTAGAAAACACATACATCCTCTGTAACTTTTAGTGGTTGCTTTTTAACGTGGAAAAAGTTTACGCCGACACCCTTATCCCACACCCAGCAATATTTAAACATCTTCATGTTTGAAGAAATCAGCGTGGTGGTAAACGGCTGGCTTGCCGTCATTACAATCGCCCCATTAGGCTTAATGATGCGCTTCAATTGCTCCCACATTGGCTCAAGCGGGATGATTGAATCCCATTTACAGGCTGTTGTGCCATATGGCGGGTCAGTAAGCACCATACCCACACTACCGCTCGGTATCTCTTTCATCCGCTCCAGGCAATCGCCCTTCATCAGCCAAATCGAGTCATCTTTGTAGTCGGTCATTCCTAGTATCCTTTGTTGTGGTGCAGAAATACTATTACAGCAATGCGCATCAGGCAATAGATTTGCAATAGTTTTTTCGTCAGGCGTGGATGGCGGTTGACCATCTTCACGGCACCAGGAAATGGTGGCTTGGTTATGGCTGGTTATGCTTGCCAAAGTTGCTGGTAGCCAATCTGATGCGCTTTGCCAAAATTTCATGTCTCTATATCAGTGACTTAAAGATTAAAGATCTATCTATACCCTAACGTCATCAGCAAGCTGACGACCATGTGAATCGCATTGCAGAAAGGTCTTGCAGGATGATCTCGTCATTGCTACCATTACCTTGTTCATTGCTCAGGGCCTAAAGCCCACTTTCCTTGTGAACACAACTGCCTCCCGATACGGCTGCCACCGTGGGAGGCATTTTTTTGCTTGCAATTTATGGTGTGGCTGGTGGTATAATTAATGAATCAGCTGGCAGGCTGTCACAAACAGGAAAGAAAATGAGCAACCAGTTTATCTACATTCCGCAGTCTATCCGCGAACCAAACACCGCAGCACAGGCAATCATCCTTTCTGATATTGGCTACTGGGCGTCCTCATTCGGTTCATGCACTAATCGCGTCACAGCTAAAGAAGGTCAGCGTTCACTGGCTAGCCTTGCTGGCATCAGCGACCGTCAGGCATCTAACATCATTGCCGAGCTGGTAGCTAATGGCGACATCACAGCGGAGCGCAGCCGCTACAAGGCTGACGGCGTATCCCGCCTAGGGTTCTACAGGTTCCGCCTGACCGACAAGAGCAAGGCGTTATGGCTTAACACCAATGGCAGTCGCAAGGCTCTTGGTGATGATTTCGTTAAGGTGTCGGTTAAGGCAATCAAGACTCTCGGCGTAAACGCTGCCGTGGCACTCGCTAAGGTAATCCACCTCTTCCTCAATCGTGCAGCAAGCAAAGGCCGCAATGGCCTGAATATCAAATCACTCAATATGGCAGCATCCATAATCGGCCTGCCGCTGTCTACGTTGCGCCGCTACCTGTCTAATGAACTGGCTGGCCTAGTGCGCTGGAATGCGGGTAAATGCGTTCTATTGCTTTCTGGCGGGGCTGATACAGTGAAGCAACACACTGGCGCTGACGTTGTTACCAGCCATGCAAACAAATCAATCGCTGGCGTCCTTGCTCGCTTTGCTGAATTCGCTGATTGGATAGATAGCGGCTCAATGGATTGGGAGCGTTTTGAATTGTGGGTGGAAAGCATCATCGGAAAGCTACGGGCGGACTGTATTCAAACTGCGGATATTGAAACTGAGTTTAAATCAATGAGGGAGATCTACCTGTGATAACAATGCAAGAATGGAATGCAATGGACGGAAAAGAGCAGACGCTGTTGCTGGAGAATAATGCCGAATTGAGCGGGCGCTCTGAGTCGCA
>JALRHB010000147.1 GCA_023253245.1 Polynucleobacter sp.
CGATGGGGCGGAGCACGAAATGAGTGCCAAAGCACATCGCTTTGGAAATCAATTGCAAGGCCGTTTTAGGCTGCCGGTAGATTGGGTGGATGAGCGCTATAGCTCAGCAGTTTTAGAGTCTGATTCAAAGATGCGGGACAATTTAGATGCGCAGTCTGCGGCCCTGATTTTGGAGCAGTATTTTCAAGAAAAGAATTGGATAAGTTGAGATGAATGCAGAGCAGTCTTATTTGACCTTGTTGGAAGCTTTAAAAAAGCGACAAGAAAGAAATGATTCTTTTGAATTAGCCGGCTTGGCCATGGGTGGCGCTTGGATTGCAGAGCGCTTAGCAAAAGATCTCAATTTATCTCGCTATGGAGTGATTAATGTAGCCTTTCATCGGGATGATTATGCTGAGAAAGGGATGACCGCACTTCGAACCGCTAGCACGATGCCAACCAACCTGCCATTTGAGGTGAATGGAGCCAATATCATTTTGATTGACGATGTTTTGCTTACTGGGCGTACGGTACGCGCAGCACTTAATGAGTTATTTGATTTTGGCAGACCAGCAAAAGTGGAGTTAATGGTCTTGGCTGATCGAGATCATCGAGAGCTTCCGATTGCTGCTGACTTTGTTGGTGAAAGCGTGAGTATTCCTGATAATCAAATTTTAGTTTTAGAAAAAGATGGTGCTGGCAAGTTCAGCTTCCAATTAGAGGAGCGCGCGGCATGAGTATAGATGGCACCCCAATCAATAATCCAGTAAACCAATTTAATCAAGCGGGTGAGCTCACCCATTTGCTGACTTTAGAGGGTTTGCCAAAAGAGCAAATACTTCATATTCTCGATACCGCTCAGCAGTTTGTGAGCATCACCGATCCTGCGAGAGAAGTAAAAAAGGTGCCGCTGCTCAGAGGAAAAAGTGTTTTCAATCTTTTTTTTGAAAACTCGACTCGTACTCGCACTACTTTTGAAATCGCTGCTAAACGCTTATCAGCGGATGTCATCAATTTAGACATTTCAACTTCTTCTACCGCTAAGGGTGAGAGTCTATTGGACACGATTGATAATTTAGTAGCAATGCAGGCTGATATTTTTGTAGTGCGCCACAGCGTATCCCGCGCCCCAATTGAAATCGCCCAACATGTTCCCCCTCATGTTCATGTGGTCAATGCGGGTGATGGCAGCCATCAGCATCCGACCCAGGGTTTGCTAGATATGTACACGATGCGACACTTCAAAAAAGACTTTAGTAGTCTGAAAGTAGCGATTGTTGGCGACATTGTCCACAGTCGTGTTGCTAAATCAAATATTTGTGCCCTAAGAACTTTGGGGTGTACCGAAATTCGTGCAATTGGTCCTGAAAGCCTCTTGCCAAATGATCTGGGTATGCAGGGTGTAAAAGTCTTTCACACTATGGAAGAGGGGCTCAAGGGTGTTGATGTGGTGATGACCCTGCGTATCCAAAAAGAGCGCATGGAGATAGGACAGGTTCCAGAGGGAGATGCTTTTTTTAAACAGTATGGCTTAACGCCTGCACGTTTAGCCTTAGCAAAACCTGATGCGATCGTGATGCACCCAGGCCCCATGAATCGTGGCGTGGAGATTGATTCGGTGGTAGCAGACGGTCCTCAATCAGTCATTCTGAACCAGGTTACCTTTGGTATTGCAGTGCGTATGGCAGTAATGTCAATTGTTGCTGGTAATTAATCTAGTTGGATAAATTGGTGAATATTCAAAGTCCAGTTGAATTACCTCGCGTAAATGATAAAAAGCGTTGGTTGATTTTGTCACATGCTTTTAATATGGACGGTCGTGCTGCAAGTCTAACTATTACAGATAAGATTCCTTATTTATTAGAGGCTGGAGTCGAGCCGATTGTATTTAGTGCAATTACTGGAATCAAAGACCAGCGTTTTCCGCATCATCAATTTTTAGCTTGGGGCCCGGCAGCATTTCGGTTTGACTTCCGACATTGGATTGCGAATCAATATGGTAGAGGCTTTATTTATAAAGTAAGCACCAGAACAGTTTCTTTATTATTGGCCCCATTTATAGCCATTGAGAAACTTCTCCTTGGTTACTCGAGTCAATGGTCATGGACATTGCCAGCATTTTTTCATGGTTGGCGTTTAATTAAATCAGGCAAAGTTGATGTCGTTCTCTCAGTCGGAAGTGCCTGGTCAGCACATCTTGCAGGTGTTTGGCTTAAAAAAGCGACATAAACACTGCTGGATGATGAGCAAAAACTACAACGCCTAAAAGAAATAATAAATGAATGAGTGTAAGCACAGAGGGAACAACACTTTTCACTTGTGGGTTAAAGTTTATTTTTTTTATTTCATTTCTAAACAAAAAGGTGAGGAGTCCGGCGTTAATTAAAACAGCAATAGCAGATCTCCAACCAAAGTTTTCAAGCATAAATACAATATCCCAATTCCAGGTCGCAGCAACCATGAGAACAGGCGGAGCTGCATAAGGTGTCAGTGTTCCACCGATGGAGATATTTACAAATAAAACACCTAAAGTTAAGTACTTCAGGGTATTGGATAAATTACTTTTATAATACAATCGGCCAAGCAGGAGAGCTGCAAGCGTCATGGCTGCCGGTTCAGTGATAAAAGACCCTAATAAAGGAACAAAACTCAGTAAAAGAAAAAACATCCCAACTTCGGTCTTTATGGGTATGAATTTGCTTATTAATATCACTATTTTTTCTGAAAACTCCAAAATAGGTTTTGTTGCGGCGATGACCATAATCACAAATACAAACATTGGTTCGGTAAAGTTTCGAGAATCAACATAACCAACAGCTGAGGAGCTGCCCTCTAGAATAAACATAAAGACCACAAGAACCATGGCCCAAAAGCCAAATACAATCTCTACCTCACCAAGGAGATGAAGGATTCCAGAAAATTTTTTGTGCGTATGAGCTAGATGTTCAAAGTACTTTGTAGAAAAAGTATGTAAAATTGCAATAGCGAATAAGGCTGTTCCAATAAAATTTATAGTAGATATAGTTTCCATAGCGGCAATATTTTAGCATGTTAATTTTGATTAATTGAACGTAAATAAATAAATTTAATCTCTGCAAATGACAATGAAACAATTTACACAAACCGATATTGAAAAAATGATTGCCCTTCACAACTCGGGAGATCATTC
>JALRHB010000148.1 GCA_023253245.1 Polynucleobacter sp.
TGCCTCTTTGATTACGGCAGGTGTGAGGCCGTCACCACCAATCATGACCACTGGATTGAGGTCATGGGCTTGTGCTTTGAGGGATTTTCTTTGTGCGGGAGTAAGGGTAGGCGCTGTCATAGGCTTGATGATAGAGCATCGGGGCTTGTAATAAGGTGCTGATGACTGCATTTAGGTTGATCGAAAACGTTTTAGGTGAATTCCTTTTGCCATGGCGGTAATAAACAAGGAAAATAGAAGCCGAAAGTGGGTAAGTTGTGGCAAAGAATAAATTTAATAAAAGTTGGTTGCAGGATCATTTAACGGATCCTTATGTCAAGATGGCTCAAAAAGAGGGCTATCGCGCCAGAGCCGTTTATAAGCTCAGTGAAATCGACGAGCAAGATCATCTGATTAAGGCAGGGATGACTATTGTGGACCTAGGAAGCGCCCCCGGGAGCTGGTCGCAATATGCCCGCAATCGCTTAACAGAGCTAGGTAAAAGCAATCCGCAGATTGAGTCTGGGAAGCCTGATGGCAGCATTATTGCAATTGATATTCTGCCGATGGAGGACATCGCTGATGTGAGCTTTATTCAGGGTGACTTTAGGGAGGAAGAGGGTTTAAAGGCCTTAGAAGCCCTTTTGCCGGCAAGTTCCAATGGGAAAGTAGATCTGGTGCTTTCAGATATGGCGCCCAATTTATCTGGAGTTGGGGTCGCCGATGCTGCCAGAATGGCTTTTTTGGCTGAAATTGCCCTTGATTTTGCCGTTCAGCATCTCAAGCCAGAAGGCGCTCTTCTAATAAAGTGCTTTAACGGCAGTGGCTATAGTCAAATTGTGGAGTCTTTTAAAAAGGTGTTTAAAACGGTCGGTTCTCGCAAGCCTAAGGCTTCAAGGGCTCGGTCTTCGGAGATTTTTCTACTCGGCAGACATCTTAAGCCAGCCAAATAAATGCCCATAAGCCCCCAAAAGTGTGCAATAACCCCGAAAATATAGGGGTTTGGCAAATAAATTGGCCTTTGGCACTTGAAAAAGCCTGGTAGTAGAATCAAATACTTAGATATAGCAATTCGCTTTAACTCCCGGATTAATCCGGCAAAGGTCTGTTTTGAACAACAACGTGATGCAAAAAATTGGTGTGTGGCTCATCGTGGGTCTCGTGCTGTTTACCGTCTTTAAGCAGTTTGACAAGCCAAGAGACGCGACTGCGGTCACTTATTCTCAATTCATGGACGATGCCAAGGCTGGCAAAATCAAGCGGGTTGATGTGCAAGGGCGTACCTTGCAAGTGACCCCTAATGACGGTAACAAGTACTCCATCATTTCCCCAGGAGACATCTGGATGGTGGGAGACCTCATGAAGTATGGGGTTCAGGTCACCGGGAAGGCGGAGGACGAGCCCAACATGTTGGTTTCCGCTTTGTACTATCTTGGACCTACATTGTTGATTATCGGCTTTTGGTTCTTTATGATGCGCCAAATGCAGGGTGGTGGCAAAGGCGGGGCATTCTCATTTGGAAAGTCTAAGGCTCGTCTTATTGATGAGAACAGCAACAGCGTTACTTTTGCTGATGTTGCGGGTTGCGATGAGGCCAAGGAAGAGGTCTTTGAGATTGTTGACTTCTTAAAAGATCCGCAAAAGTTTCAGAAATTAGGTGGCCGTATTCCGCATGGCGTTTTGCTCGTTGGTCCTCCAGGGACCGGTAAAACCCTTCTGGCACGTGCGATTGCTGGAGAAGCAAAGGTGCCGTTCTTCTCTATTTCTGGTTCAGACTTCGTAGAGATGTTTGTTGGCGTCGGAGCATCGCGTGTGCGTGATATGTTTGAAACCGCTAAGAAAAATTCTCCTTGCATTATCTTTATTGACGAGATTGATGCGGTTGGACGTCATCGTGGGGCAGGTATGGGTGGCGGTAATGATGAGCGCGAGCAAACTCTGAACCAAATGCTAGTTGAGATGGATGGTTTTGAGGCAAATTCGGGTGTTATTGTAATTGCTGCAACTAACCGTGCAGATGTTCTTGGACCGTGCTTTATTGCGTCCAGGCCGTTTTGATCGTCAAGTGCACGTTGGTTTGCCTGACATTCGTGGTCGTGAGCAAATTTTGCAAGTTCATATGCGCAAAGTTCCAATTGATCCAGACGTTAATGCTGCCGTTTTAGCTCGCGGCACCCCAGGTTTTTCAGGTGCAGATTTGGCAAACTTAGTTAACGAAGCTGCGTTGTTTGCTGCGCGCCGTAGTAAGCGTGCTGTGGATATGAAAGACTTTGAAGACGCCAAAGATAAGATTTACATGGGTCCTGAGCGTAAGTCTGCTGTGATGCGTGAAGAAGAGCGTCGTAATACGGCTTATCACGAGTCTGGTCATGCTGTAGTTGCAAAGGTATTGCCAAAAGCCGATCCTGTTCATAAAGTAACCATCATGCCGCGTGGCATGGCTTTAGGTGTGACATGGCAGTTGCCTGAGTTTGATCGTGTGAACTTATATAAAGATCGCATGATGGAGGAATTAGCTATTTTGTTTGGCGGTCGTGCTGCTGAAGAGGTTTTCCTCAATTCAATGAGCACTGGCGCTTCCAATGACTTTGAGCGGGCTACAAAGATGGCGCGTGATATGGTGACGCGCTATGGCATGAGTGATAGCTTGGGCACGATGGTCTACGTTGATACTGAATCCGAAAGTATGTTTGGCAGAACTAGTGCCAAGACAGTTTCTGAATTAACACAACAAAAGGTCGATGCTGAAATTCGTACATTGATTGATAGCCAGTATGCTTTGGCTAAATCGATTCTTGAACAGAATCGCGATAAGGTTGAGGCAATGGTGGCTGCTTTGCTTGAATGGGAAACCATTGATGCTGAGCAAATCAATGACATCATGGAAGGTCGTCCGCCGCGAGCTCCTAAGCCCCCTCTAGCAACTTCATTCGGTAATTCAGCGGGGACTCCAGGACCGGCTGCTGGCAGTGCACCTGCCACTGCTTAATTTCACGAATCTTTAAGTGAGCAAGCAAAACCTGCCCGCAGCATGGCGTTGCGGGCGTTTTCTTTTTGACTTTAGCAAGCGTGATACACCTTTGGTGATGGGTATTCTCAATGCCACGCCTGATTCATTTTCTGATGGAGGTAAGTTCAGAACTGTGC
>JALRHB010000149.1:0-2734 GCA_023253245.1 Polynucleobacter sp.
CCGATCTTTTGTAGAGTGTCGGTCAGACTAAGAACCTGATCCTTTGTTACGCCAAGACTTCGCAGTGAAGCAGTCAGGCTTTCCCACAGCTTAATGGTGGTCGTTAGGTCTGAACCGCCAGCCGACGAGATTTGAAGCAAGGCTGCGTAATTAGACTGAGCCTCTGCCGCGCTTCCAGACAGGCGCTTCACGCGGGATTCAAGCAGAGTGAATTGCTCGCTCAGCTTTTGCAGGTTGACTAGTGCCTGAACAGAAACAAGACCCGCAATCGCAGCGGCAAGCGGAGCCATTGCAAACGAGAACTTAGAAGCCTCACCGCTAGCAGATCCCATGCTCTTGCCAAGCGTGCCCATGCTCTTTGACGAGTTAGCGGCTGCTTTGTCAGTCTTATTGAATCCGCCTTGAAGCCCGTCAAGGCTCTTATTAACCTGCTGCGAGCCGGTCAATACCTGAGCGGTATCCACCTCAACCTGGTAGCTTATGGAGCCGGCACTGATAGTCATTTCTTCACCTGATACTGACGCAATCTGTTGATTTCTGCGAGGCGCGACATTGCTTCGTCATGTTCCTCTGCTGGCGGCAATGTTTCTGGCTTGCCGAACTTAGACTGCATGGCGCCCGAAAACTCTGTCATGGTCATCTGCCATGCCTCTGCACTGGATAGGCCGAGGTGCGCGGTTGCTTGTGCGACGAATTCACGAGCGTTGAATTCTTTTGAATATTCTTCTTTCTGCGCGGCTTTGACTGGGCGACCTTCTGGTTTAAGCCCGACAACCCCGTGTCGCATCAGTGCGCGGGCGATGTGAACCATATCCTGAGAAGGCATCGCACCAGGAACAAACGATCCCCACTTGCTGCCCATATGCCCAAGCAGTGGCGTCACGTCATCCGCACAGCAAGCCACGAGAACGTCATAGGCCGTAGCCATCAGTTCGCGCTCCCATGCCCTGTACGAGTTTTTGGGCCAGATGGGATTTAGCTTTGGCGCGGAGAAAAGGATTCCGAATTTGGTTACGATTTCGGCAGGAGAGCCGAGAGAGTCCATAGCGGCCAGCGAAGGACGAAAGAGATAGTCGTGATCGCCTAGCGAAACCCCAACCTCTCCAATACTGACGATTGCTCGCATTTTTCGCGCCTATAGAAATATCGTTCATTTTAGCATTTTGTGCTTGACGTAGATTTGAGTCGGCTGTAGATTTGGCGAATCAACGCAGGCAGAGTCCAAATGAAGCCTAAAAAATGTTACGAATGCCTACGATATAGAGTGTTCAACAATTACAGCTCTATATGCTTTGATTGTGATTGTAACCTTAGGGCATTCAGCAAGCTTGAGAATTGCTTTTTATGCAATAAACTAGGAACGAAAAAGAGGGTTAGCGCTAGGAATGACTGCTACGGATGGAATAACGAGATACGTGTTAGAGAAAAAGATAGGTACAAGGCGCATGAGGATTACACAAAAAACTACTTGCTTTGCACTGGATGCTGGAATAAGATTAAGCCCATAGCCAAACGGCTTAACGAAGTAGACGAAATCAGAATTTTAATCAACAAGCTAGATAGGGAAATATCAAAATGTCGAAAATTGCAACCACCGGCCAGCTGCGCGAATTCCTTGCTTCCACTTTGAATGGTGTGGCAAATGGGACATTCGATCTTGAGAAGGCGAAAAACGTAGTAAAGCTTTCTCAGCAGATCAACGAATCTTTTTATGCGGAAATCAAGGTTGCGCGTGTTCAGCACGATCTAGGCAACGACAACACTAAGCTTGGTGATCTAGCCCTGAAATAATATTCATCAATCAAGAAGCCCTCTAAGTGAGGGCTTTTCTAATAATGGAGAATTAAATGCTAACTCTTGTAATGGTCGCTGCCCTTTGCGACAACCTTGGATGCACGTACATGGACATCACTGAGCGATTCTCAATCAAGAGCGATGCTGAATGTCAGCACGTTTCTGTTTTCTTGAACGAGGAAAACATCATGAACAATAGAAATCCTAGATTTGCCTGCTTGGAGCCTGCAAAATTCAAGGCGCTATTAAGCACAAAACTCTAGTCAATAAAAAAGCCCCTTTCGGAGCTTCTTTATTCGCAGCAATGTTACACGGTAACGGTAACCGAGCAGGTATCTGTCTTGGTCGGGTCGCTAACGGACGTAGCGGTAATTACTACAGTGCCAGCAGCAACGCCAGTCACGCGGCCTGCCGAGTTAACGGTAGCAGTTGCAGGGGTTGCGGACGACCAAGTAACTGCCTGATTCGCTGCAGCAGGAGCCACGTTGTGATCTAGGTTGGTAACGTTACCGATCTGAACCGTTGCGGTTGCAGGGGTGACGTTGACGGAGGTAACTGCAATCGGAGTATCTTCCACGATAACGCTTGGCAGGCCGCCTGGACGAGAGGTAGCGCTGGCAGTCATCGAATAGGTAGCAACATCATCGTACGGGAACTCTTGACTGAACTCAGTCAATACACAGAAGCCAATAGTGGTGTTGATCGGGCCAGTCAGTCGGATCCAGACGTACGGCTGCGGATCGGTAACGAAGTGATCAAAAAGCAACTGCTGGTTAACAGTTGTGCCGTCATCACGAGCGGTTACGCCATCAATCGAAACCTCGAACGTCTTGTATGTGATCAAGGTGTCACGAAAGCTACCTACAGAGTCGTCAGCTGTGGCGTCTACAGTGTCGGCGCTCATGGTAAGCGACTTGTTACGAGCAGCACCCAAAGGCAG
>JALRHB010000149.1:2744-3108 GCA_023253245.1 Polynucleobacter sp.
CACGTAAGCGCCATCGGATCAACGTCGCCGCAAGCCAAAGCAAACTCTGCTAGGACGCTTTTCCCGACGAATTTAGAACTTGCACAGTTAAGGGCCATTCTCGGCGCCTCCTATAAGGTTGTTGAGTATCGCCCACAACTGAGCGTATATTTCAAGCAGTAGTTTAACACGTCAGCTCGAAATTAATTTCCAGCCACGGTCTGTTTGTCTCGGTGTAATACGGTCCTTGAATCGAGCCAATCGGTCTGATTTGCATCATGCAGCTAGTAGAGAAGTTAGCGATTGCCGCGTCAAACAGGGATTCAATGAATAACTCTGTAGGCTCAACATCCCCAAGCGCTCGGCCATTTGCTCGACCAGTAAC
>JALRHB010000014.1 GCA_023253245.1 Polynucleobacter sp.
GACCTTGCATCATGTCAATACCCATTATTAGCAGCAATAGGCCACCACAAATTTTAAAGCTTACTAAACTGATACCAAAAAAATCAAGAATTGACTGACCTAGAAAAATGGAGAGTACTAAAACAAAAAAAACAGTAAGTGATACATTTTTTGCAATTTTGGACTCATCAACTTTTTTATTTTGTTTAAAAGCTAAATACAAAGGTAAAGCAATTAATGGGTCAACAATAGCAATAAGCGCAGTTGTTTGTTTTATAATTAATGTCAATTCTGGAAACATAATTTATTTTAAATTAGTTTTCTAAGATAGGAAATCTCTGTCCTTCTGTGGTCCTTTTGAGGCAGGGTTATTTTGATTAACGACAGGCTGAAAGCCTTGAGATATCAGAACAGTTGGTTAGAGCAGAGGACTCATAATCCTTTGGTCCCAGGTTCAAGTCCTGGTGGGCCCACCAGAAACAGAGCCACTCTTTGGAGTGGCTTTTTTATTATCTATTTGGTTTTAGAAATGGATTAAACCCAAGTAATTTAATGATGTATTTATCTAATGACTTCAGATTTAGCGCATACTTATGAAAGAGAAAAGAGAAAAAATTTATGAAGGCTATATTATTAGTTTTGACATTAGGAATTTTTGGGCTGGCTCACGCCTCAACACCTCAAGAACTTTTAAAGTCATATGAGGCTCAATCCAGCAAGGCCTCAGCAAGTAAGGGCGAGCAATTTTTCAATGTTAAGCACGGCAAAGAGTGGAGTTGCGCTTCTTGCCATGAAAATCCACCAAATCACGATACAAAACATATTGTCACTGGCAAAGTCATTAAACCATTGGCACCATCAGTAAATCCAGCTCGATTTACCGATGATGCAAAAGTCGAGAAGTGGTTCAAGCGGAACTGCAATGATGTCCTTGGCCGAGAATGTAGCGCTCAAGAAAAAGCAGATGTGCTTGCCTGGCTGATCACTGTGAAGTGAGGTAATAATGAAAAGAGTTCTTCCGTTTTTAATATCTGTATTAATGTCATTCCCAGTGCTATCAGCGAAGATGCCCATGCCAACAGATATGCCAAAATCTTATGACGCTGAGTGCGCTAGTTGTCATATGGCTTATCCACCAGGCTTATTGAGCGAACAGAGCTGGCAGAATTTGATGGGAAGCCTAACCAAGCACTTTGGCACAGATGCAAGCATAGATGAAAAAGACAAGATTGAAATTACCAACTGGCTTAAAAAGAACGCTGCAACTCGAGGAAAATATGTTGAGCTAGCTCCCGAAAATCGCATTACAAAAACTTCTTGGTTTATTCGTAAACATGATGAAATTAGGGCAGATGTTTGGAAAAGGGCGGGCGTGAAAAGCCCTGCTAACTGTGGCGCGTGTCATACCAGCGCAGCAGAAGGAATTTTTAGTGAAAAGTATGTTTCAATTCCTAAGAAATGAATAATAAGCAAGCAATTTTGGTCTGGGATGCCCCAACCCGCGCCTTTCATTGGCTCTTAGTGATCAGTTTTTTTGGAGCTTGGCTTACTTCAGAGAGTGAGCGACTGCAGATGATTCATTACGCTTTTGGATACTCTGCTGTTGCACTAGTTTTATTTAGGTTGATATGGGGTTTTATTGGGACCAAGTACGCTCGTTTTTATCAGTTTATTAAGGGCCCGAATGAAATGATTAAGCATGCTAAGGGCCTATTCAATGGGCATCAGCACATAACGCCCGGGCATAATCCAGTTGGTGGCATCGTAATGGTTGGATTAATGTTGATGATCCTTCTGATTGGATTGACGGGCTATTTAGGCGTTAAGGAATTTCTTGGAAATTTCATGAATGAAGCTCATGAGACAATCGCCAGCCTCGCTCTAGCATTGGTGATCATTCATATTGCAGCGGCTGTCATTATGAGCCTGCTACAAAATGAGAATTTAGTACGAGCAATGATTAATGGAAAAAAGAAAGGGTTGCCAGAGCAAGCGATTCGATTTCCACAATATTTGATCGGCTTTCTATTGTTGCTTGCTTGGGCATATTCCTTTTATATCATTGTTAGTGGTGCCGTGCCAGCCTTAACCCAATAATTATTGGTATACCTCTCTATGAAGACTGAAGGTGTCTTGTATAAGGCAACATTTAACACTACTGTTTAATATTAGTTCTATAACCAAATTTATCTATTCCAATATGAGAAAAATTGCTTGTATTTCAGTATTTATGCTCGGTTTGATTCTGAGTATTTTTTCCTCTACTGTATACGCCGACCCGCCAATGCAAGCTTTTTATGCTGCTGTTATGAAAATGGCTCCCGAAGGTAAATTGGGGCAAGTGATTAAGCAGGAAAAAATAGAGACATCTGTTAAGGGTGCGCAGGCTTGGAAGATTGCTTATATCTCTTCGGATATCTCGGGTCGTAAAACCATTTCAACTGGTCTAGTGGTGGCTCCGGTAACGCCAGCACCCGCAGGTGGTCGACCAATAATAACGTGGGCACATGGTACAACTGGTTCAGCGCAAAATTGTGGTCCCTCCCAAGTTATTGATCCAGTAGTTCCTTTAAATGAATACTTTTTGTTGGGCGGAAATTCCTGGACGGATTATGGAATTCCTGCCGTGGAAGAGCTAATTGCAGAAGGTTACGTGCTTGTTGCAACTGACTATCAAGGTTTAGGTGGGGGAGGAAGGCATCAATATAGCGTTTCCTCAACAAATGCAATGGATACTATTAATGCTGCGCGTGCCGCAGGTTCTATGAAGCAAACTGGCGCCAATAAAAAGACGGTAGTTTACGGTTGGTCTCAGGGTGGCGGGGCTACGATTGCCCTCGCGGCAATGCCCCAATATATTGGGCAAACAGGTACAGCATTTGACAATCTTGATATTGTTGGTTTCGTTGCCTTAGCGCCGCAAGATATTTCAATATTCGCACCAGCCGGCAATTTAGATCAAGCTGGCGCAGATAAGTACTTCCAAGGTCTGCAAACTATGTTTTTTGACAATGTTTTTAACTTTACTCATGCAACTATGTATTACTGGGGAACGCAGGCCGCATTCCCGAGCCTTAAGCTAGAAGATGTTTTTACTGATGAGGGGGTAAAAGTAGCCAATCAGATTTTCAGTAATAAGTGTATGCATGTATCAAGCGATACCTTTAATTTTCTATATGGCTCAAATTTCAAAACACTTTTAAAGGAAAAGCCGACCAATACATTGGCTTGGGCTAAAGCAATGCTTACTGGTGGCGTCCCCCTTAATAAGCCAATAGCGCCCGTGCAGATTTATTTTGGCTCAAAAGATACAGCTGTGCCTCCGATGATGCATAAGCTCTATCAGGATCAGGCATGTAAGTTGGGTGGCAATGTTGGCAGGGTCCAGTTGCCTGGAGAGCAAAGCCACTTTACAACCCCGGGATCCGCTAAGCCGTTTTATCTTTCTTGGATTAAGGACCGATTGGCAGGCAAACCACTTACTAATGCCTGTACTAATTAATGGCTGATACAAATTTAACTATGCCTCGGTGCCAATCATGGGGTATTGTTACTTCCACCGTTCTTAAATTACCTACACTTTAAAAACTCATATGAAACTTGCTCAAAAATTATTCTTTGCGGTATTGGTGACCCACTGCGCTTTGGTGTTCTCAAAAGGAAATGCAGATACTATTTTCTACGGTGGCCCCATCATCACTGTTAATGCCAAAAATGATGAAGTGCAAGCTTTAGCCATTCAAAATGGCAAGATTGTTGCTGTGGGATCAAAAGATTCTGTAGTTAAAGAGTGGCAATCAAATGCCACCAAGATGATTGACTTAAAAGGTCAAACCTTAATGCCTGGCTTTGTAGAGCCTCACGTTCATATTATGGTTACCTCGGTTTTTGAAGGTTTGGGATTGAACTTAAGTAACTTTAGCTTGCCTTATGACACCAAGGAAACCTTGATTCAAAAGATGAAGACCGCACTTAAAAATGTTCCAGCAGGAGCTTGGTTGTTCGGCTTTGGTGTAGATCCATCTCGTACTACCCCTTTTATGGCCGAATTAACCGCTGATGATTTGGATCAGGTTTCAAAAGATGTTCCAATTTTTATCGTCAATCAATCAGGTCATATTGCTTATGTAAATCATAAGGCGTTAGAGCTTGCTGGAGTAAATAACAAGACGCCCAATCCAGCGGGTGGTGGGGTGTATGTCAAAGATGCCAAGGGTAACCTTACTGGCAAGTTAATTGAGCCCCCAAGCTATTTGCCCTTTATGGCCAAAATGCCAAATCCAACGGAGGAGCAATTATTTGCGGCCATCCAAGGTACTATGAGAAAAATGGCCTCTACTGGCGTTACTACGGCATCGGATATGAGTGTCGGTGGTAATTTTGGTGTTGATAAAGAAATCGCAATTTATAAAAGCATTTTTGCTAAGAACGCATCTCCAATTCGAGTACGTGGCTATTTATTTAGCGAAGTGTTACCGGCTGGATATAAGACTATCAAGCCCAATGACGGCGATGATAAATTACGCTTCATTGGCGTGAAATATATCACTGATGGCTCCACTCAGGGATTAACGGCTGCGCTTAATCAACCCTATAGCTATCCAAAAAACTCTCACTGGAGTGGGGCTCTTAACTATAAAGATTCAGATCTATATGCTTCTATGAAGTCATATTTTGATCAAGGTTGGCAGATCTCTTCGCACTCTAATGGTGATAAGGCTATTGATCAAGCTTTAAATAGTTATGAAAAGCTATTGGCTGGAAATCCTAAGCCTCAAGATCGTCGTTTACGTATTGAGCATTTCACGGTAAATAATGAATCACAAGTTAAAAAAGCTGTGCGTTTAGGTGTCGTCCCCAGCTTTACTATTGGCCATGTAGATTACTGGGGGTCTGCCTTTGATAACCATATTCTTGGGTCTGAGCGCGCTAAGCGAATTGACCCAGCGGGCGACTTTAAGCGTGCGGGAGGTAAATTTACCCTTCATAGCGATACTCCAGTATCCAATGTGGGGCCATTGAACTATGTAAGTGAAGAGGTGACACGTCTTTGGCAATTGCCGCCACAGAAGATCCTTGGCCCAACACAAGCTGTAAGCATTGATGATGCATTGCGTGCAGTGACTATCGATGCTGCCTATCAAATCTTTGCTGACAACATTATTGGAAGTCTTGAGGTTGGCAAGCAGGCTGATTTAGTGGTGTTGGAGAAGAATCCTCGCACTACGCCACCAGCTGATATTCGCAATATCAAAGTTAAGGAAACCTGGATTGATGGTAAGCCAGTTAGCTTGAATTAATTAGGTTTATTTCAGAATCTCCAAATATGGAGAATTGGAGATGGATATCACCCCCTGGTACGGGCTGCTCAAGGTAAATGCAATCATACAAATAGGAACCAGCACTGTAGCTGTAGCAATAGCCAATGCAGCTATCAATGCTTTGGGTTTGGACAGATGGACAAAACCGACCGTGATTTGAACTAAAAGCGCCAAGAAGAGTATGGCATACCATCGTATAGGATGAATATCAAAAGATACAAATGCTAGCCTCGTTTCTCTGGCGGAATTAGCGGTTTGAAAGGCGTTAAAAAGTGCTCTTGACTCTGCAGTATTTTCTAAAGCATTTACGGCCAAAAATACTTGAGAGCGTAATTCTTCAAAATACTTTTGAGTTGCAGGAGAGTGTTCCTGATGGCTTGAAAGTGTATTCCACTCATCATCAATAATAGAGCGCGCATATTTCTTAGAAGCTTCCTTGAGCTGGCTGTTTTTTAAGCTAGGAATGCTGTCGGTCAAACTAACGATGTTCATAATTGATTGACTTTCGCTACGAACAGCTTTTGTGGCGATCGTGTAATTTTCCCAAACAGATGTTGCCATGAGTGCCGCTATCAGAGAAAAAAGAACCGCTGGAAGGCTGAAGAAAGGCGCAACAAATCCTTCCAGAGGCATCACTAAATTACGCTTGCGCGGGTTCGTAAAAATCCAAGCAATCAATATTGCCGAGAGGGTAAAAAAAGTAATCAGCGAGATGATTACAAGAAATTCGAATTGCTCGGCTAAATTTTGCAAGAAGACTCTCTCGTTAACTATGTGTTGTTATTGGAGTACTATTTTAGTGGCTAAGTTTGGCCGTTAAATTTTTAGCATCTTACCGGGATTGAGTATATTTTTGGGATCCAGGGACCGCTTAATGCTTCGCATGACGTCAATCGCGTCTTGACCATATTCATCTACTAAAAAATCTATTTTATGCATACCCACTCCATGCTCTCCAGTGCAGGTGCCTCCAAGCGCAATGGCACGATGCACTATTCGAGAATTTAATCGTTCAGCTTCTTCTAGGTCTTTAGGTTCCTTGGGATCAATAACTAGAAGAACATGGTAGTTACCATCGCCTACATGACCAAGAATAGGGGCTTTTAACCATGATTGTTGCAAATCTCTCTGGGTCTCTTCAATGCTTTGCGCTAATTTAGAAATAGGGACACAAACATCGGTATTGATAATGCGAGAGCCAGCTTGTAACTGTAAGCAAGCGAAGTATGCATTGTGCCTGGCCTGCCAAAGTCTCGCGCGGTCCTCGGGGTGAGTAGCCCATTCAAAATTTTCCCCAGAAAAACTATTGACAATTTCTTGTACTAATTCAGTTTGCTCTTTAATTGACTGACTTGAGCCACTAAATTCAAAGAATAAAGTGGGCTGCTCCTTAAGATTTAGCTTGCTATATTGGTTGATTGCCTGGATGGCTAGCTGATCGACTAATTCAACCCTGGCAATTGGTATTCCCAATTGAATTACCTGAATGACTGCGGATACCGCATCCACAATTGTTGGAAAGCTACAAATTGCGGCGGAGATATTTTCAGGTTGGGGATAAATTTTGAGTGTTACCTCCGTAATAATTCCCAGCGTGCCTTCGCTGCCTACAAAAAGTCGAGTGAGATCATAACCAGAGGATGATTTTTTTGCTTGCGTACCCGTGCGGATAATGTCGCCACTTGCAGTAACGACTGTTAAAGCAAGAACATTCTCACGCATGGTGCCATAGCGGACAGCATTAGTTCCAGATGCCCTGGTAGCGGTCATGCCTCCAATTGAAGCATCTGCGCCGGGGTCAATTGGAAAGAAGAAGCCAGTATCTTTTAATTCTGCATTAAGCTGCTTGCGTCGCACCGCAGGTTGAACTACTGCAATCAGATCTTCAGGGTGAATACTAATAATCTGATTCATATTATTTAAGTTGAGCGCGATCCCACCATGTATTGGTAGAACATGACCCTCAAGAGAAGTTCCTGCGGCCACTGGCACGATGGGCACTTCATATTGATTGCAGTATTTAACTAACTGGGCTATTTCGTCTGTGGAGTTCGCAAAAACTACGCCTTGAGGCATCACAGGAGGGTAAGCAGATTCATCGTGGCTATGGTGCTCAAGTACAGCATTCGATGTAGTAAAGCGCTCCCCAAACAATGTCGATAGTTTTTGAGTAAATTCAGAAGGTAGGGGAGAGTTCATTTTTATCGAATTAATCAGTCAAGTTCAAATTTTGGTATTCAATTTATTATTAAAGAAATTTAAATTGCTATGTAAAAGTTTTCATCAGTATTTGGGCGTTTTGCGGGGTATATATCTATATATTAAAAGAAGACAAGGTAAAGGTTTCTTATGATGAACATTCATTCTGACTATAGCAAGCGAGTAGTGATTAATCATCATGATTTGGCTTGGGTTCCTAGTCCTGAGGCTGGTATTGAGAGGCGGATGCTTGAGCGTATCGGAGATGAGCTAGCAAAAGCGACTTCGATAGTGCGTTATCAACCTGGGGCAAGTTTTCAGATGCATGCGCATGAGTTTGGTGAGGAAATATTAGTTTTAGATGGCGTATTTAGTGATGAGACTGGCAATTACCCTGCAGGCTCTTACATTATGAATCCACCTGGGTCTTCACATGCCCCGTTTAGCGAATTAGGTTGTACTTTGTTTGTAAAGCTGAGACATCTGGGGATTGAATGCGTTGAGCGCGAAGTCGTAGATACCAATTCTGCTCAGTGGTTTCAAGGAATGGTACCTGGATTAAGTGTCATGCCCTTAATGCAACAAGGATCTGGTTCTACTTTAGTTAGATGGGCGCCGCAAACATACTTCAATCCCCATAAACATTATGGCGGCGAAGAAATCTTTGTAGTTGAAGGCGTCTTTGAAGATGAGCATGGCCGCTACCCAGCGGGCACTTGGATTCGTAGTCCGCATATGAGTCTGCATCAGCCTTTCAGTAAAGAGGGGTGCACTATTTTCGTAAAGACCGGGCATTTGCTTTAATCGATCTCTTCGATACTCCAAGGGGCGTCGAGTAGGTCGATTAAGGCAATTACTCCTCCAGCAGGCTTCTTAACATCCAAGCTGTTTTTTCATGTACGTCTTGTCGCTGGGTTAATAGATCTGCGGTTGGTTGATCCTTTGCTTTCTCAACCAAGGGGAAGAGCTTACGAGCAGTCCTTGCGGTAGTCTCTTGAGCTTTGACTAATAGTTTTACCATTTCCATTGCCTTGGGAGTACCAGCAACTTCTTGAATCGAGGTGAGCTTGGAGAACTCTTTATAGGTTCCCGGAGCGTGTTCGCCCAATGCACGAATACGCTCCGCAATTAAATCTAATGCTGTCCATTGCTCTGTGTATTGATTCATGAACATGGTATGCAAGGTATTGAATTGAGGACCTGTAACATTCCAATGAAAGTTATGAGTCATGAGATAGAGTGAATAGCTATCTGCCAATAACTCTGAAAGACCTTTGGCGATAGCCTTACGATCTTTTTCACTGATACCAATATCAATTTTTGATGATGTCGATTTTGTAGCCATAATTACCTCCAGTTGATGTCAACAAGTTACATGAATTAAATTAAGTATTGGTTTACAACAATAGCAACACTCGATAGATTAACAACTAACCCTATCACAAGTTTTGCTGGGTTTGATGTTTGAATCGCTTTGATCATTCCAGACCTTCTCATATGTTACTAATCTTCTGTTAATAATTGCGATGGGATCAGTTTGTGCTTAATGTCTCATTTGGTCAAACAAATAATATTGACCAAATTAATCGATTTATTGGATAACACAGAGCGCCCGCTTAAAAAGGACTCCGTAGCTTTGTTTGTAAGAGCGCACTGAGTTTGCCAATGTCCCAGATATAAAAAGCATAATTAGGGTCAATATTCATTTATTCGGGGGGGTCATGGAGCCTTTAGACAATCTAAAAGTGATTGAAATGGGACAGTTAATTGCTGGCCCCTTCGCCGCAAAGACTCTTGCTGACTTTGGCGCCGATGTCATCAAAATCGAAGCCCCGAAAACCGGTGATCCATTACGCAAATGGCGTTTATTGAAGGATGGTACTTCGGTTTGGTGGCAGGTGCAGTCTCGGAATAAGCGCTCTATAGCGCTCGATCTTCGGCAAGTAGAGGCCCAAGAGATTGTTAAAAAACTCATCACCGAAGCTGACGTGTTGATTGAAAACTTTCGCCCTGGAACCTTGGAGGGCTGGGGATTAGATCCTATTCATTTGTTAGAGCTCAATCCCAAATTAATCATCTTGAGAATCAGTGGCTATGGCCAAACTGGGCCGTATCGCGATAAGCCTGGTTTTGGCGTGGTTGCTGAGGCCATGGGAGGCCTGCGATATTTAACTGCTGAGCCTGGTCGCGTTCCTGTGCGAGTAGGGGTCAGTATTGGTGACACACTCGCATCTTTGCATGGGGTCATTGGAATTTTATTGGCCCTTCAAGAGCGCCATCGAAGTGGTCAAGGGCAAGTTATTGATATTGCACTGTATGAAGCGGTATTTAACTGTATGGAAAGTTTATTGCCTGAGTACAGTGCTTTTGGCGAGGTTAGGCAAGCAGGTGGTAGCGCCTTACCTGGTATTGCTCCGAGTAATGCCTATCTTTGTGCGGATGGTGGCTATGTGTTGGTTGCTGGTAATGGCGACAGTATCTTTAAGCGTTTAATGGGGATGATAGGCCGCGATGATTTGGCGAATGATCCAGCACTGGAGAACAATGATGGTCGTGTAGCTCGTGTTGCAGAGTTGGATCGAGCAATAGGCGATTGGGCTAAAGAGAGGACTACAGATCAAGCCCTTGAACTATTAGATAGTGTGGCAGTACCAGCAGGAAAAATTTACACCGTTGCGGATATTGCCAGCGATCCACACTTCAGAGCGCGCGGCAATATTGAGGCTATTCAGATGCATGATGGCAGTAAATTAGATGTACCAGGAGTTATTCCCAAGCTTTCTCGAACACCAGGTTCAATTAGAACACTCGCACCTAATATTGGTCAGAATACAGATGATATTTTGCGCGGCATTGGTTTAACAAGCGCACAAATCGATTCACTAAAAGAGCGTGGTATTGCATTTACTAAATAATCCATTAATAGATTAAATCTTATGACAAGAATATATTTCAATGAGGTGGTTACTAGAGATGGTTTTCAGATCGAACCTCATTTCATACCAACTGAAGATAAGGTGAAACTGATTAATGAGTTGAGTCAATGTGGTTTTGCCAAGATTGAAGTCACTTCATTTACATCGCCTAAAGCTATACCAATGTTGCGCGATGCTGAAGAGGTGATGGGAAAAATTTCACGCATTTCCGGTGTGGAATATACGGTATTAGTGCCAAACCTTAGAGGTGCAGAGCGTGCTCTAGAGTCTCATGCTGATGAGCTAAATTTAGTGATGTCAACTTCTGAAACTCATAATCTTGCAAATTTACGAATGGGTCGAGAAAAGAGTTTCTCTAGCTTGGCCGAGGTAATTCGATTTGTAAATGGAAAAATTCCCATCAACGTATCTTTATCGACAGCCTTTGGTTGCCCAATGGAGGGTAATGTGCCACAGGGTGTAGTCGAGACTTTTGCTCAGCAGTTTGCAGATTTGGGGGTGCGTGGTCTTACGATTTGTGACACTACTGGAATGGCGAACCCGGCACAGGTTGCCAAAATGGCATCTGATTTGCAAAAGAAATTCAGTCATTTACAGCTGACTTTTCACTTTCACAATACGCGAGGGATGGGTTTGGCAAATGTACTGGCGGCAGTTCAATCGGGAATTGTGCGCTTCGATGGTTCTTTAGGGGGTCTCGGTGGGTGTCCTTATGCGCCAGGAGCAAGTGGCAACATTTCCAGTGAAGATGCGATTCATATGCTCGATGCAATGGGTTATGAGACTGGTATGGATATCCCAAGATTGCTGAATTTGGCGCGCGAGTTGCCAAAGATTGTGGGCCATTCAGTTCCTGGTCAAGTAGCTAAAGCAGGAAGTACTTGCGATTTGCATCCAGTACCAGAGTATGTGAAAGCTCTAGGATGAATGTGGTGATTAAGCTTTTGTTCCCCTATCACCCTCTAAGATCTGAGAGATCTTTTGATTTAAATCAACACACGATTTTTGCCTAGTAGCAAACTGAGAGTTCAACTTAATTAGGAGCCTCATATGTTTAAAAATATTCTTGTCCCTATCGTTGACGACATGGTGACGCCAAAGTCAATGAAAATGATTGCTGACTTGGTAGAGCAAGATGGCGCCTCACTCACTTTGACCTATGTCTCGGATCCCCGGGCACCATTTGTCTATGCAAAGAAAGCTTCTGACTACAAGATCTCTGATGCTAAGCATCAGAAAGCCTGTGAACAGCATGCTAATGAGTTGTTAGCTAAGGCGGTAAAGATGATTGGTAAAGGTATCAACGTCAAGACCCTACACGAATACAACGCAACAGTGTATGAGGGAATTTTGGCTGCCGCCAAAAAGGCAAAGGCTGATGTGATTATGATGGCCTCACACAAGCGTACTGGGCTGAAGGGCGTCTTCATGGGTAGCGACACTCATGCAGTAATCGTGCATTCCAAGCTTCCAGTGGTTGTTATTTAAGGGTTATCACCACCTCCTAGCATTATCCAAATGCCACCTAAGGGTGGCTTTTCTTTGTCCGAGGTATTCTCATTTGGAATATTACATATGAGATTCATTGACTTCTCATTGTTAAAAACTTTGTACATGATGGCTTCAATTAAAAATTTATCGTTCTTATGGAGTCATCATGAAAATTTGCATCATCGGTGGAGGCGGGGCAATCGGGGGTTACTTAGCGGTCATGCTGGCTAAGGCTGGCAATGATGTAACAGTCGTTGCTCGAGGCGAAACACTTAAAGCAATACAAAAAAATGGCCTGCAATTAATACTCGAGGGTGAGCGAGAGCCGATTGTGGCGCATGTTAAAGCTGTTGACCATATCTCGGCTGTTAATGAGACACCCGAGGTCATTATGCTAGCCGTTAAAGCCCATCAGGTTGAACCCATTGTTGATGATCTTGCTGGTCTTATGGGTCCAGATACAGTATTAATTCCGATGCAAAACGGAATTCCATGGTGGTACTTTCAGCGGCTCAACGGCCAGCATCAAGATCATGTTGTAGATACAGTTGATCCAGGCGGATCCATCATGAAGAAAATAAACCCTAACAATATCCTTGGCTGTGTGGTCTATCCCGCTACGATTACTCGATCCCCTGGGGTGATAGAGCATGTGGAAGGTAACCGCTTTCCTATTGGCGAACTTGATGGCTCTATTTCAGAACGTGCTCAGCGCATCTCGCAAGTTATGACTGAGGCTGGCTTTAAATCCCCGATCTTGGATGATATTCGTGCTGAGATCTGGTTAAAGCTGTGGGGCAATATGACCTTCAATCCGATTAGCGCTCTTACTCACGAGCACTTAGAGGGCATATGTCAGTTTCCATTAACTAAAAACTTGGCGCGCAATATGATGACAGAAGCGCAGACCATCGCTGAAAAACTTGGCGTGATCTTTCGGGTAGATATTGACAGGCGTATTGCGGGCGCTGAAAAAGTCGGAAAACACAAAACATCCATGCTTCAAGATCTTGAGGCTGGTAATAATCTTGAGATTGATGCATTACTGGGTTCTGTGATTGAGCTAGGTCAGATTACAGATACTCCAACACCTTGTTTAAGTACAGTCTTTGCTTTAACTAAGCTACTGAATACGAGAGTTCAATCGTCACATGGGCGCTTAGCTCTTCCCATGGCCGCATAAACTCTTTTTACCGAAGTCATGTAGTGCCTATGTAGTAACTTTACCCGCCCGTTATGGGCGGGTTTTTTTATTCGCTTTTGCTGCCCGATACACCTTTCCACCACTCCCCTTTAAAGCGAGTTTGAAGCCAATCGATGCATTGACTGACTTTAGTAGGAACATGTTTTGGAGAGGAAAATACTGCATGGATTTCTTGAGTAGGCAAAGACCAGTCTTCCATGATTGGTTTGAGCACCTTATCTTTTACAGACTGATGTGCAACATACCAGGGGAGAACTGCTAAACCCATGCCAGTTCTTGCCGCAGATAATATTGACGAAAGATTGTTGGAGGTAAATGGGCCAGTCACTTCCACAACTTCAGTTTTACCGTTGGGGTTAGTAAAGTTCCAGCGATGGTCTCCTTGTACTGTCGTATAAATCAATGCCCGATGCTTTCGAATATCGCTAGGATTTTTAGGGGCTGGATTCTTTTTCAGGTACTCTGGGGTTGCTACTAAGACCCAGGGATTTAAGCCCAACATTCTTGAGCCTAATGATGAGTCTGGTAGGCGGCGCATTCGAATTGCTAGATCGACTCCTTGCTCAATGAGATTGATATAGCGATCATCCATATTAAGATTGACTTCAAGTTCGGGGTGATGTGACATGAATTGCAAAATGGTGGGCATAAGTACACGTCGACCAAAGGCAACTGATGAGCTAATCGTTAGTTTGCCTCGAACCTTAGATTGCAAGAGGGATGCTAAATCATCGGCCTCTTCAATCTCTCTTGCGATTAATTTGCATTTTTCGTAATAGAGTTTGCCAATTTCAGTAGTAGTAACGCCTCGAGTGCTACGGTGTAGCAAAAGAACGCCGAGGCGCTTTTCCATGCTGGCAACAAATTTAGTGGCTGTTGGTTGGGTGATGCCCAAATCTTCAGCCGCTTTACTAAAAGAGCCTGTCTCGACGACCCTAATGAAAAGAGAAATTCCTTGTACGCGATCCATGAATAGATTCTCTAAGTACTAAAAGGGACTTTTTACACTATTCCATGGAGGAATACTAGATATAGATTTGGTGAGGTTCTCAAAGCGAGTGAATTTGTAGATGATTCAGTCATATCAAATCAGGAGACAAATCATGGCAAAAATGAAAGCGGCAATGGCAGCAGTCTTGGTCATGGAGAAAGAGGGAGTTACCCAAGCTTTCGGTGTGCCGGGTGCGGCTATCAACCCCTTATATGCTCAAATGAAAGAGCGCCAATCGATTTCTCACGTTCTTGCAAGACACGTTGAAGGTGCCTCGCATATGGCTGAGGGGTATACCAGGGCAGCTCCTGGAAACATTGGTGTTTGCTTGGGTACATCTGGCCCTGGTGGTACCGATATGATTACTGGCTTGTACTCGGCGCAAGCTGACAGCATTCCTATTTTGTGCATTACTGGTCAAGCGCCACGAGCAAAGTTGCACAAAGAAGATTTCCAGGCGGTTGATATTGCATCAATTGCCAAGCCACTGACTAAGATGGCAGTTACTGTTTTAGAGCCCGCATTGGTGCCGCGTGTTTTTCAGCAAGCATTCCATTTGATGCGCTCAGGTCGTCCTGGCCCAGTATTGATTGATTTACCAATCGACGTTCAGATGGCTGAAATCGAGTTTGATATTGATACTTACGAGTCATTGCCTGCTTATAAACCCCAGGCTAGTCGCAAGCAAATTGAAAAAGCATTAGAAATGCTTAATGAATCTGAAAATCCACTCATTGTCTCTGGCGGCGGCGTTATTAATGCAGATGCATCAGATCTATTGGTTCAATTTGCAGAGCTCACTGGAATCCCAGTCATTCCGACCCTGATGGGTTGGGGTAGCATTCCTGATAATCATCCGCTGATGGCGGGTATGGTTGGCTTACAAACCTCACATCGTTATGGCAATGCAACCATGCTGGCGAGTGATTTTGTATTGGGTATCGGTAATCGTTGGGCAAATCGCCATACCGGTTCCACTGAGGTGTATTGCAAAGGACGTAAGTTCATACACGTAGACATCGAGCCTACACAGATCGGCAGAATATTTACTCCAGACTACGGCATTGTTTCCGATGCTAAGGCAGCGCTCGCGCTATTCGTTGAAGTTGCTGCTGAGATGAAGAAAGCGGGCAAGCTCAAGGATCGCAGTAAATGGGCGGCAGAGTGTTTGGCTCGAAAAAATTCAATCGAGTATCAGCGAAAGACAAATTTCAACCAGTCTCCTATGAAGCCACAACGTGTATATCAGGAGATGGTGCAAACTTTTGGCGAAGACGTTACTTATGTAAGTACCATTGGTTTATCTCAGATCGCTGGCGCTCAGTTCTTAAAAGTATTTAAACCACGACATTGGATTAACTGTGGACAGGCTGGCCCTTTGGGTTGGACGGTTCCTGCTGCTTTGGGTGTCAGAGCTGCAGACCCTTCCAGAAAAATCGTAGCCTTATCTGGTGACTATGACTTCCAATTCATGATTGAAGAGTTGGCTGTAGGTGCGCAATTTAAGTTGCCATTCATTCAAGTGCTTGTTAATAACAGTTACCTTGGGTTAATTCGTCAAGCACAACGTGGTTTTGATATGGACTACTGTGTGCAACTTGCTTTTGATAACGTCAATATTCCGGAGAGTGCTGGAATTGTCAAAGGATATGGCGTTGATCATGTTAAGGTGGTTGAGGGGCTTGGTTGTAAAGCCATTCGTGTTGAAAAAGAGGAGCAATTAGCACCCGCCATTGCTCAGGCAGAAGCGTGGATCGCTGAACACAAAGTGCCGGTTGTGATTGAAGTCATATTAGAGCGCGTAACTAATATTGCGATGGGCACCGAGATTGATAATATTAACGAGTTCGAGCCTTTGGCAAAATCAATTGAAGACGCTCCAGTTGCTGTATTGCAATCCTAAGACTTACTTTTAACCCAAGGACCCCCATGCCTCGCTTTGCTGCCAACCTCACAATGCTGTTTACCGAGCAGCCTTTCTTAGAGCGCTTTGCGCTCGCTAAGTTAGGCGGCTTTACAGCAGTGGAGTTTCTCTTTCCCTATGCCTTTGCTGCTGCCGATATTAAAGCGGCTTTAGATCAAAATGCCTTGAAGCTGGTTTTGCATAACTTACCTGCTGGTAATTGGGAGGCCGGGGAGAGGGGCATTGCCTGCCATCCTGATCGGGTAGCCGAGTTTCGCGCTGGAGTAGCCAAAGCCATTGAGTATGCCCAGATCCTGGGGGTGCCCCAGCTCAACTGCTTAGCCGGTATTACCCCAGCAGGGGCCAATCCGCAGTTGGTGCACGATACCCTGGTGGCTAACTTGCAATACGCCGCTAGCGAACTGCACCAGGCCGGCCTCAAGCTCTTGATCGAACCGATTAATACCTTTGATATCCCTGGGTTTTATCTTCATAAAACCGCCCAAGGGATTGCTCTTTTAGATGCGGTAGGGGCCAGCAATGCCTATTTGCAATATGACATCTACCATGCCCAGCGTATGGAAGGGGAGCTAGGCAATACGATTGAGCGGTATTTTGACCGGATTGGCCATATCCAGCTAGCAGATAACCCTGGGCGTCATGAACCCGGTACTGGTGAGATCCATTACCCCTATCTCTTTGAGTTACTCGATCGCCTTGGCTATGCGGGCTATATTGGTTGTGAGTACAAGCCCCTCAAAACTACTGAAGCAGGCTTATCGTGGATGGGGCCTTACGACCAGTCTCATGCCTCAATACCGTAAGATGAGGGCTCATTTAGGGCGATACCCATCGCCCATCAATTTATTAAAAGATCAAGGAAGACACTATGAGTAAGCTCAAACTCGGTTTTGTAGGACTAGGCATTATGGGTGCCCCGATGGCAGGACATTTAGTGGCCAGCGGCCATGAGGTGTATGTCAATACCCGTAGTCAAGTCCCCCCAGAGATTGCCAATAGTGCGGCGATTGTTTGCACTAGCCCAGCAGAAGTAGCACGCCAAGCTGACATCATCATCACCATGCTGCCTGATACCCCCGATGTGGAAAAAGTCCTCTTTGGAGAGCAGGGCGTTGCCCAGGGCTTAAGTGCTGGCAAGATCGTGGTCGATATGAGCTCGATCTCTCCTATTAGCACCCAAGAGTTTGCCAAACGGATCAATGCTCTGGGCTGTGAGTATGTCGATGCGCCTGTCTCAGGTGGCCAGGTAGGGGCCAAGGCAGCAAGCCTGACCATTATGGTGGGGGCAAGTGAAGCAGCCTTTGCCAAGGTCAAGCCCATTTTTGAGCTCATGGGTAAGAACATTACCTTAGTCGGTGCCAATGGCGCAGGGCAAATTACCAAAGTAGCCAATCAAATCATTGTGGCGCTCAATATTGAAGCAGTGGCTGAAGCCTTAGTCTTTGCTGCCAAAGCAGGTGCAGATCCTGCCAAGGTCAGACAAGCCCTCATGGGTGGCTTTGCTAGCTCCAAGATCCTAGAGGTGCATGGTGAGCGCATGATCAATCGCACCTTTGATCCTGGCTTTAGGATTGAATTGCATCAAAAAGATCTCAACTTAGCCCTCAGTAGCGCTAAAGCCCTAGGGGTGTCTTTACCCAATACCGCCACTGCCCAAGAACTCTTTAATGCCTGCAGTGCCCATGGTGGCAAAGCCTGGGACCACTCCGCGATGGTCAAGGCACTAGAGAAGCTCGCGAACTTTGAGATGGGGAAGTAGGGGAATATTAAGTCCCACAGTAATATATATATGAGCCTTAGGGTTGACAGCCCTAAGGCTTATTTCATTGGGAGAGTAAGCATTGCGATCGCTCTCAGTTATTTTAAGTTAAGCAACCATAGTCAAATAAGACTCGTGTTTGATGTATATCAAGACTTCATTGTTATATGTAGTCAAAATGTCATAGTCTTTTGTAATTAAATAAAGTGAGTTCACATATGAGCCTCCAATTTATTGGCCCTGCACAGGTTTTAGAGGATGGCGATGTTGTTTACCCGGCCATACTCAATGGAAAGTCTTTGCAATGTACTTTTAGCTATGAGGCTTTGCAAGATTTAGATCCAGACAGTGTAGAGGGTGACTCATTGAAATTATTTGCTAATCACCAACTGAAGTTATTGTCTATTGCCGAAAAGAAAATATTGGGCGGTCACATTGTTGATGGGGCTGTCCATCTCTTTAGTCATGATTTGATCTTAGACTAAGTCTTTTCGTAATTCTCTTGAATCCATTTCATCATTGTCACCATAGAAAGAAAATACATGTCATTTAATCACTCAGTTATTTGGATTGACCATCAAGAGGCGCATCTTATTTATTTCAACCCTACTGCAAGTGAGAGCGAAGTTATTAAGACGAGATCTACTCACAAAAATATCCATCACAAGAGTGGCTCCGTGAGTGGTGCGCATGCAGGCCCTGATCAGCATTATTTGCATGAAGTCATTCAGGCGGTGAAAGAATCAAAAGAGATTCTAATTGTGGGTCCTGGCTCAGCGAAATTGGAGTTAATGAAGCATGCAACTAAGCATGACCACGCTATTGCTGAAAAGGTGGTTGGCATTGAGACTGTTGATCACCCCAGCGATGGCCAATTACTAGCTTATGCTAAGAAATACTTTGCGCGGGTTGATGCTTTAAAAGGCGATACTGTTATTACTGGTTGATCTATTTATCCCCCTGAAAAATGGGGGATAATTTGATCATGTTGCTAACCTTTGCCTTTATAGCCAATACTTTTTTGGCACTCATTGTGATATTGATTCACTATGAAGTTTTATTCCAATTGGATAAACATCTTCCTAAGTTGGCACACATTGCCCCTCGCTTTAAGGTGCTATTGAGTGTTGGGGTAATATTTTTAGCCCATGTTATCGAGATCTGGGTTTTTGCATTGGGTTATTTCACGACATTGCAATTTCCCCTAATGGGCAGCCTAGTAGGTCAAGCCTCTGGTCATGGTGACTTGTTAGATTGCGCATATCTATCCTTTGTAACCTATACAACCGTAGGGTATGGTGAAATCGTAGCGCAAGGTTACTTGAGATACTTAATGGGTGTAGAGGGGCTGATTGGCCTGATTTTAATTACTTGGTCAGCATCCTTCTTATTCATTGAGATGCAGAAATATTGGACCGCATCCAAGACAGAGAAATGTTAATTTTCTATGGCGACAAATAATCTCTCTCTGAAGCAAAACTTAAGAAAAATTATTTTTGGTACGGATACGCCTTGGGGCTTACGTTTTGACCAATTTTTGATTTACGCAATTCTGCTGTCATTATTAGTAGTCGTACTTGACAGTATTGAGTCTGTATCTAAGGCTTACCATGCAGAGCTAGCCGTTTTCGAATGGTTCTTCACACTCTTATTTACATTTGAATATGTTCTTAGAATTTACTGCGCGCCCAATCGTAGTAAATATATCTTTAGCTTTTTTGGCCTTATCGATTTATTGGCTGTGCTGCCAACTTATTTGGCCCTGCTATTTCCAGAGTTACATGCATTAATTGATGTACGGATTCTGCGTTTGATTCGTATTTTCCGAGTTTTCAAATTGACGCAATACATGTCTGAATATCAGCATTTGGCTGATGCCTTGGCGACGAGTAGAAGAAAGATTATGGTTTTTCTGTCTGTTGTGCTGATGGTCGTAATGGTTATGGGTACCCTAATGTATGTTGTTGAGGGCCCTAGCCACGGATTTACCAGTATTCCAGTGGCAATTTACTGGGCTATTACCACAATGACTACTGTTGGTTTTGGGG